>JAYYQC010000353.1:0-5845 GCA_036128675.1 Myxococcota bacterium
GACCGGGCAGAAGGTATGGGCGTAATCAATCTCCGAACGGTCGAAAGGAAAACCATCCCGCCCGATACCCATTCGCTTTTGAAAAGCCGGCAATCGGTAGAGCGGAGGCACATATCCACCCGCTAGTGGAACTCCTTCTGCACGCATATGCTCGATAAACGCTGTTCGCGATAAGCCCAGCTCAGCCTCATCGTACCGGCACGACCACATAAAGTAGTTGTGGCGACAACCATCTCGAACCATAGGTGGAGCAAAACCAGATAAACCTGAGATCCCCTTCGTCAAAGTCTGCCCAATCTTCTCGACACGTTCGACCAAGGGGTCGAGTTTCTTAAGCTGCACTGAGGCGATTGCAGCGGAGACTTCAGGCATCCGAAGATTTAAGCCAATCATGTTAGATAAATCGGAAATATCGAGCCAATCGATAACATTCTCACCATGATTTCGGATTCCTGCCATTCGGGTCGCCAGGTCTTTGCAGGCGGTCACGCAAACACCACCTTCACCACACTGAATATGCTTGTGGATATTCAAGCTATAGATTCCAATATGTCCAACGGTGCCGCACCTACGTTCATTTTCTTCGCCCAGTACTGCCTGTGCGTTGTCCTCAATTAAGAATATTCCATGGCGATCGGCTAAGGCTCGAAGCTCTGAGAGACGGGCTGGATGACCAAAGAGATTCACCACCACAATTGCTTTTGTTTTTTGGTTGATAGCCTTTTCGACCAATTTCACATCGAGGCAAAAAGTCTCTTCTTCAATGTCAACGAAACGGGGAATACCGCCAAAGTAAAGAGGGACTGCAGCAGTTGCAGACATTGTGTAAGGTGGAACAATAACCTCATCCCCGGGCGATAATCCGATTGCCCCCATGGCTACGAATAGACCCGACGTCGCTGAGTTGACCGTTATGGCGTGTTCAACGCTAAATCGTTCACACCAAGCAGCCTCGAGTTTCTGCACCTCGTTGCCACCGAAATAACCGGGGCGAGGGCTACCGAAGAAACCTGAGAGGCTTCCGGACAAAACCACATCACTTGCTGCCTGAGCTTCCTCTTGCCCGATCGAAGTAAAAGCTCCAATCGGTCGACTTACGGCCTGCGGGCCACCGTTACTAGCAAGTTTCATTCGTGTCTCCCGAAAAATCTCTTCTGTGTACTGTTCTATCGACTACTTTTTCTAAAACCATAGCGAAATCCGAACTAAGCTTCACTCTCCTCAAGTTGAACAAGACAGTGACGCCTCATCCACGCAGGTTCGATCGACTCCCCCATCCAAGCCATGCCATCTCTGCTAAATCCCTGGCACCAGCCCACTTTTTCAAAGTAACGCATCGAACGACAAAATTCCTAAAATTTTGCCGGGAATCGACGCATCAGACCGGCCAAAAGCCACTATCGAATAGATGATAGTGGGGAGAGCTCAATCAGCGAAAAGTAACGGGTCAATTCAAAGGTCACATCAATCATTGGACAAACCCATCCAGCACCCCGATATAATTGCAATAGACCGACTTCAGAACTAGTTTTCTCGATATGTTCTCGCAATCAACACATGTCGTATCAAGACTGATTCAAGTCGCAAAAGAACGCTCGCCCGTGGACAATATTGACGCCTTCATTCAACGCTTTAACGAGACCGAATTTGGCTATCAGTTAAGCTTGAACATGTTTCGCTGGCAAGCTCGCCCCGCTCCAACCCCTTGCCAATTATCAGATCTTTCGTTTGAGAATCTTCAGGGATTGATTGTCAACAATCCGACCAACGAATCGGCACCTGTGCTGCTTAGAGAAACATTGACCAAAAAGGCCACGACTACCCGAGAAGCTTGGAGTCTCCTAGCTCGCGCTACTTGGCATACCCATCCGATCGGAGATTATAGAAGACACGTTGAGTGCTACCGTTACCGATATCGCAACGCAAATTATCTCGCTTTTCACGGGGATGGGAACTGTGTGACCCTAGGAGTCATGCTCGAAAGTTTTTTCCATCACTTTATGAGTGAAGACCTCCCCGAAGCACACTATAGCTGTGGTCCAATCAGGGAGTTTATGCACGTGTTTAATGTAGCTAACTCATCTCAACAGGAGTCCACGTATATCGACTTGGACCAAAAAATATTTTGTCAGTATAAACAACTCGACCAGCATTACTCACCTGGGCTTCTCGGTCAGCTCTTCGGTAAAGCTGGGTTCCTCATTTTCGAAGATTACGAAGAAGGCGTTCGTCACAAACTCTTTCCCCTAATGACACATGAACTGCTAAGCGAATACCATGTAGCTCCCGGTCCAATCATCTATCAGGCTAATCCCGAGGTGTCTGAATTCGCAGGACACTTCGCAAGGGCTCGAGCGCATGGCATTGAACGCGTTGACCTAGCATCCGATGACTACGATTGGAAACCCGCTTACCGAAAGCTTAAGGCACCTGAGGATGAATCCCCCTTTTTTCTCAAGGAACTCAAAGAACCGGTCAACATTCAAATACCCGCAGGTGGTAGCCTTGAAATTGGATTTTCACCTGACACTCAACCACGTGAAGTCTTCGACCTAGCATGCGTGTTTTTCGGACGTGTTCCGGGGACACTCAGCTTTAAGGCTCATAAAGGTGAAAACAAACCAATCACCACACCCGAACTTCCTTGGTTGATCTATACCGATGAGAACCTTAGTCACATCGAAATAAATGGTACCTCCTATCAACTCAATCGCTCTCAATGTGGTCGGTATCATTGGATTGGAATGGGTCAGCTTTATCCTAATCTCAAACTAGGGGGTCTCGGTGTCGAGCTAGCCTTCAATGTGTCAATCGCAACTCACTTACACGTAATTTTTCCAATGAATGCCTTAGCGATAAGCTCTGGAGCATTGTCATTTGAAGATCCCAATTTAGTATTAGAATGCTCTCAAGCTACTCCATCAGAAAACTTAGAGATATGAACCCAACAGCCCAAGGAACGCCCATTCTATGGATTACTGGCCTCTCGGGGTCAGGGAAAACGACCATTTCTAAAGCAGTCGTCGCTAAACTGAGATCGAGGGACCTACCCGTTTTTCATATAGATGGGGACCAAATTCGAGAAGTCATAGGCGATTCTGTCGGCTATTCGGAGGATGAGCGAATCATCAACGCCTACCGAATCTCGCGGTTTTGCAAACTTGTTCAGCAGCAAAACGTACTAGGGGTCTGCTCAACAATGTCTCTCTATCCCGAGATCTGGGAATGGAACCGAAAGAATTTATCTCCTTATGTCGAAATTTATATTCGAGTGACTCTAGATGAGTTGAGAATGCGAGACCAGAAAGGTCTCTATTCTGCGACTGGCCCAAATGTAGTTGGAAAAGACCTCATCTTTAATGAGCCCAAGCATGCCCATCACACTCTCGACAACAATGGATCTGAGGACCTCGATAAGAATATCGATTTCATTATGAACTTAATCGAGAAGATTGATTAAGCGAATGATGAACAAACTTTTGTTAGCCAACGACGGCAATCTTTGATGGGTTCTCTTGTTGAGCTTGTTCTACCCACCACTGAACTGTCTGACGAATGCCTGCGGTTACTTTAATGCTGGGCTCGTAACCGAGAAGAGCTTGAGCGCCACTAATATCTGCAAGACTGTCCTTGATATCTCCATTGCGTGCCGCTTCATGGTGAGGGGCTATTCGAACGCCGATCTCCTTTTGAATGATATCGTGGAGCTGATTCAAGCTGGTCTGCTCACCGCATGCGACGTTTAGAACTTCTCCAGGACAAGAATCTGCGCGTAAAGACGCTAAGATATTAGCGCGCACAACATTACCGACGTAGGTGAAGTCGCGCGACTGTTTCCCATCTCCGTAAATAGTCGCAGGCTGACCGGACAAAGCTGCTTGAATAAATCTCGGAATCACCGCTGCATACGGACCTTTGTGACTTTGCCGCGGCCCAAAGACATTAAAATATCGTAGCCCAATGGCGTGGAAATTATAGACCTTTGCGAAGACTCGGATGTAATGCTCGCAGGTTGCTTTACTTACACCGTACGGTGAAATCGGGTTGGCAGGCATATCGTCAGTCTTTGCTTGGCCGCCAGCCACATCACCGAAATATGAACTACTCATTGCTGCGACAAACGAACGGACTCCAGCCTCTTTTGCAGCCCACATCACATTGAGGGTTCCGGTCGTGTTGACCTCATGTGTAATGAAGGGGTTGTCGATGGAACGAGGGACTGAGCCGAGCGCTGCTTGATGAAGAACGTGGTCAACGCCTTCGCAGACCGCGCGGCAAGTGTCGAGGTCTCTAATATCACCGTCAACAAATTCAATACGGTCGAGGTAGGGCTCGATATTTTCAATAAAGCCTGTCGACAGATTATCGAGCACCACAACTTCGCTACCAAGCGAGACTAGTTTTTCTACCAAGTGGCTCCCTATGAACCCGGCACCGCCTGTAACGAGATATCTCATCGACCTCTCCTAGATAATAGCTCTACTTGTGGTATCGACGCATTCAAGGCGCAACTTTAGTGCGAACCCCCCGAAATTGCCGCAGCCTCCCACTGGAGCCTCCTTTACAGTTAGCACAGCCCATTCTTCGATAAAAATTTATGGACACAATTTCGACGGACTCGGTGAGGACGCGTGGAAACGCGGGCCATCCTTACCATATCACATCTAATTTCTTTAACTAATCAGGCAAGTTACGTAAGGTGAAGAACTGTATCGAAGTTTAGACTGGGACCGAGAATTACCCAGGCTTTGCGAAAGGACAGGCCAAGGCTTGAAAGGATTCTACGACGATGCGAATCGGTCTTCTAAGTTCATATGGAAACCCTCAGTTACCGCACTTCATAAAAGCGCTCGTCGAGAAGGCCGTCACCGACCTGGTGGTCATTCTCGACTCTCAACAGATGAATGCTAAAGACCTAAACATCTGGGAACGGCGAACCGGGGGTCAACTCGAGCTGCCTCTAGAGTCCGCCACCAGTCAGCCTCCCGGCAGCGATGGATTTATCCCGTTTTATGTCGTTCCAAGTCACAACCACTCGATGACGCTTGAGCTCATTCAGAGTCTCGAAATCCAGTGCCTGCTTAATGCAGGAACGCCACGCAAGTTGAACACGAAACTCCTCAACGCGACCACGCACGGGGTGCTGAATATTCATCCCGGTGCGCTCCCCAAATACCGTGGGTGTAGCTGCGTTGAGCATGCATTACTGAATGGTGACCCAGTAGCGAATTCAGCCCATTTCATGGATGCGGGCTATGATACAGGACCGGTTATCGAGATTGAGACATTTGATCTTCAAGGAGCCAGCTCGTACACCGATATCCGGGTATCGTTGTATCGTAAAGGTTATCAACTCGCCGCCAGAGTTCTAAAGCGGTTGAGTCATCAAGCGCCATTGCCCCTAACAACCACACCTCAGAACGAGGAACTCGCTCAGTATTGGAAGCCAATCTCCGACCAGGAATTGGAAGCCTTGCCTCATCATGTTGAAGCCGCAATTCAAAAGGCACAGACGAAGGCGACCGGGCAATAAACCCCTGCTTCTTCCAAAGAACGTAGGCCTCGAAGTGACTGCCCCAAAATTAGCCCACTTCGCCTAGCTCTGCTAATC
This sequence comes from Myxococcota bacterium, assembly GCA_036128675.1. Classification (GTDB taxonomy): domain Bacteria; phylum Myxococcota; class XYA12-FULL-58-9; order XYA12-FULL-58-9; family JABJBS01; genus JAYYQC01. The sequence goes on from JAYYQC010000353.1 coordinate 5,612, forward strand.
TCTAAGCACTTGGCATAGCGGGGAATTTCAGGGCGCATGAAAGAGGCACAACGTATTCTTATCACCGGCGGAATGGGCTTTATTGGGTCGAACCTGGCTCTGCGTCTAGCCGCTGATGGACATCGGGTCACTATCGTTGATTCGATGGTTCCCCTCTACGGCGGAAATCCTGCCAATATTCCAGACGGAACCCCGAATATAACCGTCAACATTTCCGATGTTCGTGATCCGCAT
>JAYYQC010000354.1:0-3096 GCA_036128675.1 Myxococcota bacterium
TCGCTCAAACATCAACTCGCGCGTGTAGAGCGAACCATTATCGAAGCAGCGCTTGAAGCCAACGACGGTCACCGCGACAACACAGCCAGAGCCCTCGGCATTACGCGACAGACCGTCCATAGCAAGATGAAGAGCTTTTGATGACAAGCAAGCGACACGGCAACGAGGCTGCGTAACCACAGGGCAGCACATTACCTCCCACAGCGATTTAGCGAGCGTCCATGACTAAGCTAAAGAAGTTACGAAGCATCGATCCGGTTCACTTATTTTATCCAACCTAGCTCTCCGCTACACTCGATTGCTAAGCACAAGGGAGCTTCACCGAATGCGATTCAATCGAATAAACACTGAACCGGTTTTCTCGCGCTCTAGATACCCCGCGTGTCTGAGCGCTCTGCTTCTATGCTTTGCAATACCCCGGAGTGCTTTTGGCTTTGAACCACTCATTGTCGAGAAGGACGTTGAACATTACGATTGGGGTCGTTTCGGCTATTTTCTAGAAGATCCGGAGCACACATTAACTGCGGAAGATGTATTGGCCCTAGATGAAAGTGCGTTTACGCGGCGGCACCGCAATAGCTACCATTTTGGGGCCTCGCAAAGCAGCTTTTGGCTCCGCCTTGAACTTCATTCTGATCTTCCACAGGAGCGTCTGCTCAACTTGGCAGATAGCGCCGTCAATGAAGTGGAAATATTCATTAAGTCCGGCGACACACTTACAGAGATTGGAAAAGTCGGCTCTGATCTCCCCTATAGTCAGCGCGAAATCAGAGCAGTATGGGCCGCAACGAAACTGAATCTAACCTCTACACCGACCGTTCTTCTTTTCAAGGTACGAGGGAGGTACCTGCTTAATTTATCGGTCGCAATACTGGCAAGCCCGGATCACTTCTACGGCATCATTTCATCCATGAGCTTCAAAAGCCTCATCCACCTTGGCTTCGTTCTTTGCATGGTTTTTCTCAATGTGTTCTTCTATTTTCACTCTCGGAAAGACCGAATATTTCTCTATTACCTCTTTTACCTAATCCCGTTTTGGGCATTCTGGATGAGTCTACTCGGATTTACACTTGCCGAGTTCTGGCCCAATATGCCCACCCTAGACTGGTATTTTTTCTACTGCGCCCAAACTCTTTGGCCCATTGGACTGATACTCTTCACTGATAAATTTTTACAACTAGACAAACACATCCCCAAATCAAAGCTGATCCGAAATATATTCTTAACACCCTATTGCGTTTTTCCGCTGAATGTCTTCCTTTCGCACTCAGAGCACGGACATTTCGTGACCTTTATCACCAACCTCGGATTCACGAATTTTAATTTATTCTGTATCTATGCAATCGGCAGTGCCCTCTATGTTCTCAAAAAGGGATACCGGCCAGCACGATTCTACTTAATCGCATTTTCGATTTTCCTCTTCGTTAGTTTCTTGATGGTCATGAGCGCATTTGATCTCCTTCCCTTTGAGCATCTTCCCATTTTCGAACTTTACCTCCTAGGTAGCGCGATTGAGGTCCTCCTCATAAACCTGGCTTTGTTTGACAAACAAAATCTTGAACGCCAGGTCTTCCGTGACACAATCGAAGAAAACAACCGCCAGCTCGACGTCGCCAACCGTGAACTCGAGGCCCGAGTCGCACGCCGAACCTCTGAACTCAAAACTGAAATGGAGGGACATAAGCAAGCCAAGCTTGAACTGGAACGCGCTCAATTGCAGCTCGTTCAAGCTGAAAAAATGTCGAGTCTTGGAGAGCTGGTTGCGGGCGTTGCCCACGAAATCAACAATCCGGTCAATTTTGTCCAAAACAACCACCAAGTGGCCAAAGATGCGGTCGGTGAGATCGAGCAGACCCTCCATGCAATCATACCCAACGAGGGCGAAGGACAACGCGTCTGGGACCTGCTGCAGCCGTCTTTGAATGTGATCGAAGAAAGCTCGAAGAACCATCTCATTGGAACCGAACGCATCTCGAAAATTGTCAATTCGCTTCTCGCATTCTCACGGCACGACGAGGCCGATATCAAAGAGGCAAATATCAACGCGCTCATCGATGAAACGCTCGTGATTATCAACAACCAAGCCAAGAAGGTTGAACTGATAAAACATTATTCTGAACTGCCCCTTCTCAACTGCAAGGGCTCACAACTCTCCCAAGTGTTTATGAACCTTCTTACCAACGCCATCTACGCAGCGGAGCGCGGCGATAACCCGCCCAAAGTCACCATCGAAACATCGGTGAACGTAGACCAAATTACTATTGCAGTCAGTGATAATGGACACGGCATCTCCGCCGAGGTTGCCGAGACCCTCTTCGACCCGTTTGTTACGACAAAACCGGTTGGTGAAGGGACCGGCATGGGCTTGGCCATTTGCTACACGATTATTTCGGAACAGAACGGAACGATTGAAGTCAGCGATGCCCAGCCGGGCGCGTGTTTTAACATTGACCTGCCCAAACTGGGACTGAGCGACCAAGCCCCCGAAGCCTAATCGACCAAGTTCGCCCTATCACCGTACCCAATCGAAAATCACTGGCCCTCAGCAGTATTTGACCCAGCCGAATCCGGGTCGGCCGCGTCGCTTGAATCGCTGGGCTCTGAAGGGTCGGCCGATGTAGAGGCATTGGTGGGATCGCTGGCATCAGCAATATCATTACCCGAACTGGGCGGTGTGTTCTCGCCTGAATCTCCCGAATCGTAGCCAACTACAAGACCCACAACCCACGCTCAAGAGCAGTCCAAGCCGGTATCGTCGCCTAAGTGGATGAAGCATAATTATATTCGAAGCACGCACGGAGCATCCCCCAGGACAAAGTGATCTTCAATGAGACGATGTCGGTCGATAAGTACCAACCTTCTAAGCAAGGGCGACCTCTACCCTCGCTCAAGCTAGGTTTTCAATCACCAACCTCGGCCGGAGGCTCTACCGGGAAGACATAGGGAATAACGCTCATCGCCGAATGGTTAATAAACCCCTGGCCTAAAGCAACACGCCCATCGGCAGACGTGTACGTTGGGAAGAGCACATGATAATCCGGCTCGCTGGCCAGTGGGAAGAACCAAACGATCCCAGTCGCCGACGTCTCAGTGAGG
>JAYYQC010000355.1:0-10219 GCA_036128675.1 Myxococcota bacterium
GGATTATCATTTTCGGAATAGGTTGCCAAAAAGCACCATCGAAAACCCGCTGGCGTTAGGTCGTCATTTTCCAACACGGTGAAGCGGTTCGCCTGTAAACCAAGGCCCAATGAATACTGTGTCGCTTGATTATCAGATGAGTAGGTTAGGTTAAATGCATTCACAGTATGCCCGGTTAAGCTTGAGATACTCAGTCCTTGGTAGAGCTCTACGCGCGCCCAATAGAGCTGTCCGGTGTTGATAAGCGTATTTGAGATTGGGTCGTAAGAAGTCTGAAAGGTCCAGTCTCGGAGATGGAAAAAGTCGGCGAAAAATTCTGCCACGGGTGTGCTCATGAAGAGTACCTTGCCAAGCCAGTCGAACACAAAGAGGTCAGCAAGGGCATCGGCGGATCCCCCTTGAAAATCTTGCGCCTGCACAGCTTCGTTGATCCAGTGTCCGGCATAGAGAGTTAGCCAGGACATCAGCTTGGGGTACTCAAAGCCGTGGTAGATGTAATACTCACTCATAAGTCGGAAACGAAAACCACCACCAATCAAGTGCCACAGATAATTGGGAAGATAGGATGGCGGCCCTCCGGTGAGTGCTGCGATGGGCAAGAGTTGTTGATAGAGAAAGTTGTCTGCGCCGTAGCGTAGAATCGTATCGGTAGGCTCGCGAATAGCTTTAATGACGTTGGATTGACCGCGCGCTAAATCCAGCTTGGATAGCGATTTCGACCCGTATTCCTCAAAGCCAGATTCAAGAATCATCGACCATGGTGTGTAGAAGGCATGGGCCCCAATCCCGTCGGGATTGAAGAAGATGAATGAATCTTCTAGACGCTCGGTTGGCGAGACGGCCTGCGCAGCCGTCGTCTCACCCGATGACGCGGCAACTGACGTCGGCACTAACACCGTGGTCACCACAACAAAGGTGACTATCCGCACAAAAATCTGAGTCATATTGGACCTTGAACCTTCGAAGTCTAAGTAATTTCAAAGGCGAGTGCGAACGAAAAGTAGGCTAAGGTTACCATTCATTGAGACGACCACGGTGGGTAAGGTTGACGAGGAGTGATCGACCGCTGGCATCAAAACCAGAACCATGGCTTTTGTAAAACGTATCGAGGATATTCAGAGCCTGGACAGTCAGGTTCCAGCTGCGATTAAGCGTGTACCCATACGCGAGATTAATCGTTTGCCACGCCGGCGTACCGATGCAGTTTTCTTCGAGAATACCACTCCAGCGCCCGGTTTCGCAGATCCGGAGGTCTTTACGGTCAATTGGGCTTAAGCGGTTCTGAGTCTGTGCTCCCCTCACCCAGAGACTGAGCACATGACCTTCGGTCTTGTGACTCAATTCTGCAAGATAAGTCAGCGGTGGGATACGTCTTCCCGCAACCGTCGTACCGTCGGTTGTGATATTTGCGCGGTACCAGCGGGCTTCACCACTCAGCTTAATGTCGCCGAATAGGATCCAGCCTCGCGCAAGGGTGCTGAGCACTCTACCCTCGTCGGCATTGACCCGCTGGACGACGGGTTTATCTTCGAACTCAGACTCGCCCTGATAAAGTGCAGAGGCCTCTGATATGTAATCAGATACTTGAGTATACGCGACGGATCCGAAAATTCCGCTGTACTCCGATTTGTGGCCCACGCCGGCCTCGTAGGCTAAACCAGCCTCCGCCCCAAGCTCGGGATTTGGAATTTCGAATTTGCTCCCTGTATCACCGAGCACCGTAGATTCTTGAAGATTAGGTAGCCGAACACCGCGGTCGAACGCCAAGTAACCATAAAATCCTCGAGCCGCGCGCCACTCAGTCGACAGAGTCATGGCCCACCCTTGGGCATCGACATCAACATCGCCAAGCGCTGGTAGTGCTGGTGCAAAAAGCGACTGATGCAATAGACGCGTCCCGAGCACCGTCTTGAGTCGACCAAGGCCGGTGAATTGCGCTTGGTGTTCAACGAGTGCCATCGCGGACAATGCATGGAGGCTGGAGCCATCTGCGAATTGGCCTCGACCTTCATCATTTATAGTGAATACAGGACCTCTAAGATCACGCAGAGCAGAGGTGATGGTTTCCCGGTGAGCCGAGGCATCGATGACGAAATCAAGGTCCGGGGTAAGTTCGATGACGGTGTCCGCAAGTAGCTTAAGTGCAAGGGTCGTATCTTCATAAAAGCGAAGTCGCGAAAGACTCGAGGTAACGAGGTTGGTGCAGGAGCGACGGTCAATGGGGCTAAGCGTGCGGAAATCATCGGCGCAGGTCCCTCGGCGAACCTGGTCGTCCAGGAATTGGGTTGCGACTGTGACACTCGCCCGTTTTACCGCTGCGCCTTGAGCTCCTTCATAACGTAAACGATGGTAGGCAAGATGGTGTGAGGTATCGTAGCGACGCATGTCGCTCTTGCCGAGCTGATCAGTACGCCCGGCATTGTTTATTGAGACCATACCGTAAAACGCCTCAGAATAGAGTCTCGAAGCCCATTCATACCGGAGCTTTGCCGCGATCTGGTCTTCGTTATAATCGCTACCAAGCGCTCGGAATCCCCCACCGGTCCTAAGAATTCCATGCCGCCACTGCCCTGCGCCAACCATGAGCTGCAAGGCATTATCTTCGGTGAGCGGGCTAGCGAGCGTGAGTGCCCCACCGAGCCCTTCATCGGCGCTCTCGGCGCTAAAGACGGACCGGTAGCTGGTCTGGGAATCAACCGGCCGGGTTTTGAAGTGAAGGGCCCCTCCCAGCGCGCCCTGCCCGTAGAGCGTCGATGCTGGACCTTCAGTAATCGTGAGGGCTTCAAGGGCCATCGTAGGCACGAGGCGCGCGTATTGATTAGGGCCGGTGCGGAAGGTCGCGAGATTCAATGGAATCCCGTCGAGGATGAGGGAAATCTGGGGGCCAATAAAGCCTCGCAGAATTGGGCTTGCGGCGCCACGATTTGTCTCCTGAACGTCCAAGGTGCTCTTGGACTCAAGGGCTTGCCCAAGGCCAGTCAACGGTGCGTCGGCATTAAGCTCGACCGGCTTACTGGTCCTCGGAGAGCGCTCATCTAAATCGGGTGCACTCGCGCGCACGACCGTCTGGTAGTCTTCGTCCCCTTCTTGAGCTTCCGCTAAACCAGGTGAGGCGGAGAGAAGCACCAAGAAAGGTAGCATCATGCGTTCACGAAATCTTCTTTGTCTGCCCATGGGCATCTGCTAAACCCACCCGGTAAGAGATTCAATCCTTTTTAGAGGTTCCGACGAAAGAAACGTATGACCGAGATACAAAATACCGAAGCGGAGCCAGCATCGAATAAGGGCTTAAGCCCTCTGCAGAGAGGCGCGTTTTTTGCGGGGCCAATATTGGGGATTCTTGTTTGGCTTTTGCTTCAGGCTCTTGACCTCGATAGCCAACCGGCCGTCACCGCTGGCATTGCAACTTGGGTGGCTCTTTGGTGGGTCTTCGAGCCGATATCCATCCCGGCCACCTCGATGATTCCATTTGTAGCGTTTCCCTTCGCGGGCGTCCTCTCGAATAAAGAGGTTGCTCAGGCATACGGCCACTGGCTCATTCTCCTCTTGCTCGGTGGATTTCTACTTTCCGCCGGGATGGAAAAAAGCGGCGTTCACCGAAGGATTGCTCTGGGAATTATGCGCATGGTGGGCACCGGTGGTCCGACGCGTATCATTTTGGGTATGATGCTCGCTACGTGGATTTTGAGCGGTTGGATTTCAAATACCGCAACAACCTTGATGATGCTGCCCGTCGCGCTCGCTTTATGCGAACGGTTGGCCACTCTTCGAACCAAGCAAGCCCTCTTACTAGGGATCGCTTACGCCGCGAGTATCGGTGGTATCGCTACGCCGATCGGCACCCCACCCAATGTCGTTCTTATGGGGATTTATGAGGAAACAACCGGTCTCGAACTGAGCTTCAGTACGTGGCTCTCGTTTGGTTACCCGCTGGCGCTCGGCTTAGTGGCAGTTGCCTGGCTCCTTCTTACCCGCTCATTGGGTACCGCTGACCTCTCTATGCCGCAGAACGAGTCAGTTGATGCCTCGGAAGGTCAAGCGCTGGGGCCAATCTCTTCCCACGAGCGGCGTGTCCTAGGTGTGTTCGTTGTGACTGCTCTTGCTTGGATAACCCGAAAAGAGCCTTTCGGCGGATGGAGTGAATTACTAGGCATTACCACGATGGGCGATGATTCGGTTGCTCTGGCCGCGGCGCTCGCGTTTTTTATCATTCCGACCGGCTCTGGCTCGACACAGAAACTTCTCGATTGGGAGACTGCCAAAGGCATTCCGTGGGGGCTCTTGATTCTCTTTGGTGGTGGCATCGCCATTGCGAAAGCGTTCGCCGCGTCTGGTTTATCGAATATCATTGGGTCGCTCTTAACGCCGCTTGCAACGTCGCCCTTTCTTGTTGCGACTTTGCTTATCTGTTTGGTGGTGACCTTTTTGACTGAAGTGACCAGCAATACCGCGACAACCACCCTCTTGATGCCAATCCTTGCGGCTGCGGCAATCGCCAGTGATATCGATCCACTTCTCTTAATGATACCGGCTGCACTCAGCGCAAGCTGCGCGTTTATGTTACCGGTGGCCACCGCCCCCAATGCGGTGGTTTATGGCTCCGGGATGTTGCCGGTGGCGGTCATGGCACGGACCGGTGTGCGCTTGAACCTCTTGGCGGTCATTGTAATTACGCTTGGACTGACCTTGAGATCTTCATTTTAGGGAGCATGACCGCATTGAGAGATGCCATCGCACTGCTCAGTATGCGCTTCTGAAAGTACCGAGTCGGTTTTCGTCTTGGCGTTCGTTGTTTCAAGTGGACAGGTTGTCTAGTGGGTTCTCTCTTTTCAATATTCATCATTTCCAAGAGCATCGCGTCAAGCGCCTCTGACTTACCGAGTTCGGCGCTTAAGCCGACGACCATGGCCAGCGGCTCCCACGCGATACCCTCGTCGTGGACCGGATATAGATGGACTGAAGTCTCGGTCGGGAGGCAAAGGCTGGAGACCATCAGCTCGGAGACAGCTTGAAGATTTGAGAGGATAAGCGGCCGATCGAGTCGGTAGAATCGCTGGACGCTATGAGGGGTTGTGCGGGTGTAAATTAGTTTTGCTTTCATCATAACCGACGTAAAGCAAACACTATGCCAGCGAAATACCATCGCAATTACAATAATTTAGAATTGGGGCGGCATGTCGAAAGTGTCGAGATAGGTGGCGTTGCGTGACGAAGCGGCTCGAGTACTGCGCAATGGAATGCGTGACCCGTATCTTAAGGCAAAAGTCGCCAGACCTTCAGAGCGTTTAAGAACACCTCGCCTTCGGCAACGAAAACTCTAGGGCGGAACCGGTTATTGCCGCGCAGATCCGAGAGCACGGCTAAGGTTGCGATGCTCCCGTCGGCAGAGAGTCGCTGAATGGTACATCTCGCGGCGATATCGCCTGGCAAGCGAACGCCGCAGTCTCGGATATCCGAGATTAAGGCATCCTCGTCGGCCAGATAACCACCGGCAAGACTTGGGTCATGATCTGGACCGAAGGTCTGGGTCGCCCAGCTATCGGTGGCTGATGTATACCACGACGCCACCAGGTTGTTGGTAGAAGTCAGTATATCGGTCAGAATAATCCCACTCTCGGATACGACGAGGTCACACTCGCGGCTTAGCTGCACCGGCAGCGGCATGGCTGCAAAGCTCTCCCCGGCATCGCTGCTCACGAAAACTTTACATCCTTCTAGCGCAGCGTCCGACGCGCTATTTGGTCGGGCGAGCAGATAGACCTGCGATAAGGCGTCATGGGTAAAGACCTCGACGTCATAGTCCTCGGCGCTCACGTCGATGGTGAGTGCGTGGGCTAACGTCCATGCCGGGGATGCGTCACTCAGCTCGCTTCGGAAGAGCCAGTGCCGACGAGGGTCGTCAGGGTCGTTAAGCGAGCTAGAGGGTTGATCGGCGACCTGAAATAGCTGCGTACCCAGGAGGCTGGCAGAACTTGGATAAATGTTGTCTACGGTCGACCGAATCGTCGGCAGTGACCGCCAAGATGTGCCGACATCAAGCGTGAAGCTATTGGTCTCCGTCCCAATATTAACGATGGCTGCGTTGCCGGCGTAAATTCTGCTGAAGTCGATGCCTTCGGTGCCAGGAAGTCGTTCCCAAGTCTGAGCTTCGACGTTGTAACGTCCCAAATACGAAGATCGGTCGTAGAATTCCCCGATGAGCTCTCCTTGCACGAACTGAGGGTTAAAGAACTGCGTGTAGAGTTGACGGTGGTCATCGCCAAGCGTGTCTGCGAAACCTTCAGGCGCATAAGGCGAGAGGCCCTCTCTCTTTTCGAGAACCAGCAAATCGGTTTCTTTTCCTAGAAACGAATGGTGGACCGACATGAAACTAGACTCTTCTTTGAAACGCATCTCCCAGCTGATGCGGTCCATCTCAACCGAGTAGTATGCTGAGTAAAAAGTGGTACCGTCGACCTTCACGACCAGCGTCCCATCATGACCGCGCTGGAGACTCAGGTTTAATCCAGGGCTCTCAAAGGCGAAGGTGCCTTCTCGACCATCGATCCAGCGCACCGTCTTATTGCGTCGAAACTCAATCGTCTCCCCGGTGAGTGCCTCGCTCCACGTCCCGTAAAGCCACTCCGCTTCGGGTCCAGGACCTCCGCAGGCAGTCATAAGCCCGCAGAGCGCCGAAAGTATGAGGATTCGCAATGTCGTCATTGTATTCTCTCCGGCGAGAAGCGCGGGGTAAATTGAAAGGATCAAGGGGCGTCCAGTCGCCACAGTGTTAAGGCACTCAGGAAGAGCTCCCCATTTACCAACGTAAGGTGCGGCGTCTGGAAACCATCCCCGCGCAGTGCAGGAACCTCGGTCACGACCGAAATCGCGCCGTCGAAGCCAACCCGTAAGACGCTGCAAGTATTGGGCACGTCGATGCCTGGAAGGCTTGGTCCGCCGCAGCCCCAAATATTTCCAACGATGCTCTGGCCATCGATGAAGCCATTGTCACCACTTAAAGACCCAAGGCGGCTGTCTTGAGCGGTCGCCTGTGTCCAAGTTTGGGTCGCGCTGGTGTAGGTATGAATGCTCAAGGTCTTGGTCTCGAAATCATAACTGGTAAAGAGAACGCCGGCAGCATGCGCCTTGAGCGTTGTGTATTGCGTGAATGAAGTCGGGATTGATTCTTCTTGAAATGACGCACCCTGGTCTCGACTCACTAAGAATCGTGAAGGCCCGGCTTGATTGCCATCGCTGTTGGCTTCATGCGCCGTGACGTAGAGCTCGTTGAGCGTCTCATTCACTTGAAGATTCAGGTAATATCGGTCGGTCGTAAAGTCACTCGAGAAATCATAAGCCTTGGTCCAGGCCGGATTGCTTTGCGCGAGGTCTGTGACGTAAAGCGAATGGGGCCGCGGTGAGCTCCAGTCGTCGTTGTTTGCAGCCGGCTGATCGACAATTTGGAATTGCTTGGTTCCGAGAAAGCGATCTGCGCGAAACGACACGTTCGGAACCGCATCGCTCAGCGAAGGAGCATCTCTCCAGGTCTCACCGTTATCAAGCGAATAGTCATTGTCGAACCGAATCACCGAGCTGCCGAACTTGGCATTGCTTGTCCAGGTAGGACTTTCAATGCGGTTCCATCGATTGGACGCATTGTCGAATTTCGCCAAGAAATATCCGTCGCTCCAAAATGAACCGACGATCTGGCCATTGACCACATGGGCATCGCTCATGTTGGCGTAGAGTGCCTCAAGCCCCTGGTCGACGCGCGTGAAGTTGGGCACATCAAAGGCACCGACACCAGGTCCGGCCCGACGCAACATGAGCCGACTTGACTTGGTCCCAAGGACGTCCATTCTTGGGCGACCAATCCCTCCACGGTTCTGAAATTCCATGGCCCAATCGGTGTAATTGCTATCGGTCTTAAACGGCGTTCGAAAGGTCTGACCATCGACGCTGATCACGAGGATACCGTCCGGGCAGCGATTCAAGCAGAGGATTTCGTCATTCTTGGCGAAGGAGAAGGTTCCTTCTGCGCCATTGAACCACTGGACCTTTTTGTCTCGGCCAAATTCAATCGTCTCGCCGGAGAGCTCTTCGGTCCAGGAGCCGTAGACCCAGTCGGCTTCGGGACCGCCGCAGGCGACCGTTAGGCTGAGAAGTGATGAGATAACTATAAAATTTCGAATCGTCATGACGCGGAGGCCTCTCTTGAAAGGTACGCGCATGTAGGTGCAGGAAATGGGCCAATTTAGAGTCGAACGAAGCGCGCGACCCGCGCCAGAATTTTCCTTCCAATCGGCGAAATTAGGCGATTTTTTCGGGATAGAGGGCCGGATTTTTCGAATCATATGGCGGTATCCGGACCTCAATCATTGCTCAATCATTTGAACGGACCGCGCTTTACAAAACTTGTGAGCGAAGACGCATCTTTTGCCGTTCCAGGCAGACGGGCCGGTGCATTCTGATGTGGATGCGTCTTCATCACGACGATCGCCACGATCGTGACAATCTTTACGCGATCTTGTCCAGGACAGACTTAAGTAATTGTTAATAATCAGCTTTACCCCTGTTTTGAAGGTGGGATGCGTATTTCTTAAAAAATCTACTCACAAGAAAATAACCAGATTTGGTCCCTTGCCTTAATACCTTCTCGTGGGTAGTCAGACCACCATTCTCTTGTGGGGGAGAAAATCATGGTATCGATTCTAAATTGGATGATGACGCTCGTTGTCGTGACCTTCGTAAGCGCCTGCGCGAATACCGCGGAGCCCGGCTCCTTGGCCGGAACCGATGACCCAGGTTTATCGGAGGGGCCAACGAGTGATGGCGATGAATCAGCGGCCGGTCACCAGGGGCCACACGATGAACGCGACCCATTCGCGGCACAGCCTGATACGGCGGAAAGCCTTACCAATGTGTCTTTTCATCTCGAGGATGTCTTAGAGAACGGCGCACTGAAGGATGCTTGTGCGGTCTGGGAACGTGACCCCACCAATCGCCGAAAGAAGCTTCTCTGCGGTAAATCGATGTTCTTCTACGAAGGCTTTGACGGTATCGGCGTTCCGCAAACTGTTTTCGACTTCTTTCCCAATAAGATGCCCGAGATTGTCGGCGAAGCTTACTCCGCCTACGGACTCGTACCAGACCCGTTTTCCGAAGAGGGCCGCCCCCTGGGATTTCCAGCCGGCCGTGAGTTCGGTGGACAGCCTACGTTGACGTATGGATGTGCATCCTGCCACTTCGGACAGATGCCCGATGGCCGGTATGCGGTGGGTTATCCAAACCTTCAGTACAATTATGGACAACACGCCCTCGCCCTCTTTATTCCGGCGCAAAAAGCCAATCCTATGTTCAACGAAGACGATTATGAGCCAGCCGCTCTCGAAAAGGTTCGGCCTCTTCTGGACCGTCTCGATGGTGATCTTTGGTTGCGAACGCAGCTCAGCACATCCATGCTTCCTCTGCTTGGAGCGATGGGTGATGCACCACAGCTGACGAAAGAGCAGCAGTCCCAGTTTGCAAGCTGGCCGGCTGGCGTTCTCGATGCGATCATGATGCCCGCCCCAGTTGACGACGAGGTGCATGCTCCGGCTCGCATTCTCGACCTATGGGCGATACCCAGCCATGACGAAGTCGAGGCGTTCGACATGGAGTCCCCTCTCCTTGGCTGGAATGGCGATGCGCCGGATCTTCACACATTCTTGAAGGTCTTTGTGCAGATTACGGGAACGCCGACTGAGGAATGGCCCGCGGAGCGTTTCGATCCACTGGTCGAGTATCTACTTAGCCTTCGTGCCCCCAAGGACCTTGAGCATGACGCCGAGCATCCGGACACCGAAGCCGGCAAAGCGTTGTTTGCGAGTGCCGGTTGCCTTGAGTGTCATAATGGGCCGCGTGGGCAGAGTCGAGATATCTACACCTATGACGAAATCGGAACCGATGATGCCTATATGTACTTGGGTGACCCAAACCTCACGGGTGAGGCATGCTGCGGTCTCAATGATACCGATTCGCCATTGCGGCATGGGTTAAAGGCTCCCAGGCTGACCGGGGTCTGGGCAAAAGTTACACTGCTTCACAATGGTTCAGTTCACGGTCTCGAGGACCTCCTCTGTGTAAATGGCCCGAGGGTACCCGTGACCACGCCTGCGCTCGCCAACCATGGCCATGAGTATGGTTGCGAAGAGCTTTCAAGGGATGAGAAGGCTCAACTTATCCACTACCTCAAGACGCT
>JAYYQC010000356.1:0-10253 GCA_036128675.1 Myxococcota bacterium
GACCTATCTACCGACGTTGACCACGGGGTATCAAAACGAGACGTTTTACTTCGAACACTGGGTTATTCATTTAATGGGGGTTATCCAAAGTGAAGGAACGCTTCAAGCAACCTATGCGATGCTCATCGCCAGCGGTAGCGAGGCGCCCGCCGAGGTTCACTTCCGAGTTCCTGGAGAGACCGACCAAGAGCGCCTTGACTACGCAGAAGCTGCGCTGACAAAGCTTATCGCTCTGACCCACCAGGCCCAGAATATGCCTCTCCTCCTCTTTAGGAAAACAAGCTTCCATGCGATGGACACCCTCATCAGCGAGCAAAAGAAGAACGGTCTAGCTGCAACCGAAGCATCCTCGATGAGTGACTTTCATCCCAAGGCACTCGACAAGGCGATCACTGTCGCAAAGGACATCTGGGGCAACCTCACCCCCACGTCTCATGCATATCCAGAGTGCCAAGATCCGACCCTCAAAACGCTCTACCAAGGCAGCGCCCCCTTTATGAAGCCGGGTCGAATCAAAGACTTTGACGATGACTTCTTCGAGAATTCTCTTCATCTCTGGCTACCTATTCTTCTCAATATAGAAGAGGGAGAATCTCAATGAGCGCCACCGAGACCTTTTCGCTCCACCATACGATGCAGCCTGGGACGGTCCTGGTAGAGGCAAGTGCAGGAACCGGGAAGACCTACTCGATCGCAGGACTCTATGTTCGGATGATCTACGAGCAAGGCCTAAGCGCCGAGAGTATCCTGGTCGTTACCTTTACCAACGCTGCAACCGCAGAGCTTAAGACGAGGATCCGTCAAAGACTCCAGGATGCCATTGCAGTCACACGGGCTCGCCAAGAGGATCCTGAAGCCTATGCCAAGACCGATATCCCGCCGCCGGGGAGAGACCCCCAGCTCTTGCGTCGGGACCTACAGCGACTGCGTCGCGCCCTCGAGAGCTTCGATCGAGCGGCAATCCACACCATCCATGGTTTCTGTAAGCGCCTGCTCGAGACCTTCCCATTTGAGAGCGAGGCCGAGGGTACGGTGGAGTATGGTCTACGCCCCAAGAGCATGGTCCGCGATCTTGCCCAGGACCTCTACACGACCAAGACCTATGGCCTCACGACCGAGCTGCTCCAAGTATTGGAGAACGACTGCGGCTACAACTTTGAGGCTCTCGTTAAAATCGCGAACACTATCGCCAACAACCAAGATGCCGACCTCTATCCGTGCAACGCGGGCTCTCTTCATCCATTGCATGCCAAGCTTACCGAGCTTCGAGCCGCGTGGGCAGACGAGTGGCCCGAGATATCGGGCACCATCGAAGACTTCTTCGAGACTGAGCACGGTGAAAAACCTTCTCCACGTCTCAATCAGCGCAAATACCAAAAGAAGAGAGTCGAGGGCTGGCGGGCGAAGCTGGCAGGTTGGGCAGAAGAGGGATTTCCACTCTTCTGTCTAGATGGCTCCCAAGGTAAGCGAGAATTTCTCACTGGGGTTACGTGGATTGGAAATTTCCGGGCGGCGGAGTTCCGCTCGAATATCAATTCCACCAAGAAAGCACCGCCGGACAGTCAAGAGCAGGTCGAGGCGTTTCTTGAGACATCGCCCTTCTTTGAGCAACTTGAGACATTCTTTGAGCTGGCCGACAGCCTCCGCAATCACTGGGTCATCGAGTTCGCCCTGGAGTTCAAAGAGCACTATCAGGAAAGCCTCAGCAAGAGCACAACCCACTCGTTCGATGATCTGCTCCGCGCAATCAGTCGCCCGCTCGAGCGACCCGACAACCCGCTGCAAAAGGTGGTTCAATCGAGCTTCAGCGCCGCGCTTATCGACGAGTTCCAAGATACCGACGAGACGCAGTGGCTCATTTTTGAGAAGCTCTTTCAGACACCATCGCATTTCCTCTATTTGATTGGCGACCCCAAGCAAGCGATCTACCGATTTCGAGGCGCGAACCTCCATGTCTATGAGCGGGCCAAACAAAGCGCCGACCGCATCATGACGATGGATACCAATTATCGGTCAGACAAGGCTTATAACGACGCCATGAATGCGTTGATGAACAAACCGGGGCTCTTCATCACCGATGCGATGGAGTACATCGAGATCGCCACGCCCCCAAAGCACCACGCGCGACGCATTGCGAGTCCCTCTCCCCGCTACCTCGCACCGGTTGAACTCCAATACCTCTCGGAACAAAGCGATCTCACCATGACGGATGATACGCCGGCGATTGTCGCGAGCGATATCGTCGCATTTTTGCAGAGTGAGACGGAAATCATCGAAGGTGAAGAAGCGCGGAAAGTCCGGCCGGGGGATATCGCGGTCTTGGTCAATAGCAACAACCAAGCCCAAGATATCAAAGACGCCCTCGACCAGCGGGGCGTGCCTTCCGTGATCGGTAAAGCTGGACATATCTTTGCCGCGGATGAAGCGCTTTATCTGATCCAGTGGCTTCGCGCGATTCAAGCACCGCAATCGGTCGAGCGGGTCCGGACCTTCGCGGTCTCTCCACTGCTTGGTTCAACACCCGACGCTCTCCTCGATCCAGAGAACCGTGCCAACGACCAGCTCATCTCGCTGCTCGCCACTTGGCGGGACCTTTTTTTCCGCGGAGGCTTTATTGCGGCATTTCAAGCGCTCATGACCAGTCATTGGAACGCTCAACCCAATGCAGAAGACACGATGGATGTGACCGCGCGGGTCTTGGGCTACACCGATGGGGAGCGTGTATTGACCAATCTGCAACACCTGAGCGAATTGTTTCACGCAGCCGATACCACCGAGCAGCTTGGCCTCGATGGGCTTATTCGCTGGGCGACGCTGGCGCGACAAGAAGCCAGGCGCGAGGAGACAAGCGCCGAAGACGGGCTCGAGCTTCGACTCGAGACCGAGCGCAATGCCTTGGAGATCGTCACCGTTCATAAGTCTAAGGGCTTAGAATACCCCTTTGTCTACGCTCCCTACTTAGGGCGCACCAGCGGGGTTAACGAAGGCGTAGGCAAGGTTTGTCCAGACCTCCAAGACCCCACCAAGCGGGTGATCAATCTCTACCGCGGCCAAGATGATCCCATCGCGAAGCAGATGGACGAAGCAGCCAAGACCGAAGAACTTCAAGAGTCGATGCGACGGTTCTACGTGGCGCTTACCCGCGCCCGGCTTCGCCTGACCCTCTATTGGGGGAAGACCAGGGGCTACACCGATACCCCTCTCTCCATCGCGCTGGTAGGTACCTGTCCTGAGCCCTTCGAACTCGCGACTGCGAAGACTGCTGTCATCGCAAGTGTCAAAAAGCGTATCGACAAGCCCGGCATTGAGCCAGTATTGCCCACCATCCAGGAAGCCAATCCTGCGATGCTGATCCGTGAAATACAAGAACCCAACAACGCGACTTACCAGGAGCCACAAGCGGCGCATATCACGCTGAAGCGGGCCGAATTTATGCGCAAGGAATTCGATCTACTCTGGAAAGCACAGAGCTACAGCGGAATCACAGAGCGTATCGGCAAGAGTCGCTACAGCCGGCAAACAATCCTGATGGACGATACCGAGATCGACCATGATTATGATCAGAGTGTCGAAATCGAACAAGACCGCACCACCCACTTCAAGCTCACCTTAGCCAAACCCGAGAGACTCGATACCGGGGGTGGATTGGCCAATGTACCCTTTGCGGACTTTAAAGCCGGTGCCGATGCCGGTACTTTCCTGCATAAGCTCTACGAAGAAATCGACTTCACAGCCGCCAAGGATTCCCTCGAGGCACGCGATACGCTCGATGCGCTCATTACAACGTGGGGTCCTTACCATGGCCTGGCCCCCGAGCTCTGGACCGAAACGCATAAAGACGCATTTTTAGCGACGCTGACCACCCCGCTTGGAGGACCACTCCAAGACCGAAGCCTCAGCGATATTCGCCGACGCGACCGCCTCGATGAGCTCGAATTTCATTTACCTCTCGCCGGCGGACTCAACTGGCAAAACAGCCACGTCCATACGCCGATAAACGCAGCTGCATTTGCCCAAGCGATGCAGCAACGCGACTCCGGCCAGCATGTCATCCTACCGGATGCCTACTTTGAGCAGCTCAGTGAGGGACTGAAGGCCGAGCGGCTGGCTGGTTTTCTCAAGGGGTTTATCGATCTCGTGTTTCGGGCCAAGGACCCCCTGACCGGTGAGATGCGCTGGTACGTCGTGGACTATAAGAGTAATCGAATCGACCCGCATCGAACCAAGACCTATCCGATTGAGCATTTCTCACCCGCGATGCTCCTCTACGAGATGCAGTCACACCACTACATCTTACAATACCATCTCTACACTGTCGCACTTCATCGCTTTCTGGAGAGTCGGCTACGAGATGCGTACGATTATGAGACGCATTTTGGCGGAGTTTATTATCTCTTCTTTAGAGGTATGCTTGGACCCGATGCACCCATCGACCCCGGCCCAGGCATCTTCTACGACCGCCCAAGCCTTGAGACCACGCTCTCTCTCAGCGCACTCTTCAGTAAGGATGCGCCGCTCGCAGCAACGGAGATGCACCCATGAAAAGACAGCTCTCCAATGCGCCTCTCTTCGCCCCATCGGATGCTCTCGCTGAAGACAAGGCAGAGCGCCTGAGCACCTATCTCGATGCGCTCCTTCAAGCCGACCTCCTAGGCATACCGGAGAGCCAGACCATCGCGTATCTCGCGCGTGTAACCCACGAATACCGTCCAGAGGTCATCATCGCATGCGCGCTCGCATTGCGCGCTCCTCGCTATGGTCATGTTTGCCTAGATCTCTCACAGCCTTACGCGACGCTGCAGCTGGCTATCGAGGACACCGAGCCGGCAAACCCACCGGAGACACTGATGGCAGTACCGGACCCCGCCGAGTGGCGACCCTTGCTTGCCTCCTCGCCCCTCGTCTCTACGCATCCGCAGGCCACCGACCACCCCTTTGTGCTGCGCGAGAATCTTCTCTACACCCAGCGCTACTTCGTCTACGAGCGAGAGCTCAGCGCCCAGCTCTTAGAGCGTGCAGCGCGAGCACCCGAGCCGCTGGCCAAGACCGAGATCTACCCAACCCTCTTCGCCGGTCTTTTTCCAAGCGATAAAGACGAAGCCGGACGACAAGCGCTGAGCGCCGCGCTCAGCCTCGTCAAGCCACTCACGGTGATTAGTGGCGGTCCCGGGATGGGTAAAACCTATACCGTCCGCGCTATCCTCTTTCTCCATTTGGTACGGCATCACCTAAGCGCCGACGATACCCCCCTTCAGGTCGCGCTTCTTGCGCCAAGCGGAAAGGCCGCCGCCCGTCTGCGGGAATCACTCTTCAAAGATTTTCGGTCGTTCTTGCAGACCTGTCACAATCTGGTCGATGCTCAACCCGACCTCCAAGAACTGGACGTTGAGGCGTTTTTTGAGACGCGTATCGAGTATTCGACGATTCATCGGAGCCTTGGTTTTCAGCCGCAGACACCGACGCGCTTTCAATACAACGCAGAGAATCCCCTTCCCTACGACCTACTCGTCGTCGATGAGACCTCCATGGTCGACCTTCCTTTGATGACCAAGACCCTCTGCGCGCTGCGAACCGACGCACGGGTGATACTCTTGGGCGATGCCTATCAGCTCGCCTCGGTCGCGGCCGGATCGGTCTTGAGCGATATATCAGGACCAACCCATGCCGGTACGCTGACCTTATCCGACGATGTCGCTCAGACGCTGGAAGCCGTGATGGGGCTCAGAGTCGAAGCGCGCCCCTCGGTCAAGCCGCGCAGCCCACTTCATGATGCAGTGATACATTACAACACCAACTTCAGATTCTCGTCGCAGAGTGGCATCGGCAACTTCGCGAAGAGCTGCCTTGAACTCTACAATCTCAACGACGCAAGCGCCGACGCACTGGTTGCCGGAGTTCAGGCCGATGCCACCAATGACCTTGTTCTGGAGCCTCTGCCCGAAGGTGACTCTCTACCATCACATCTTCAAGCCAAAATTGTGGAAGCGTATAAATCCTATCTTGAGCTGGTGCTTCGCCCCGATGACACGCTCTCGCCTCACGCCCGCTACGCTGAGGCCCTCAAAGCGTTTGAAGGCTTCCGCGTCCTCACGCCTCACCGGCGAGGCCCCCTCGGTGTTGAAGAGCTCAACACCGCCATCGAAGTAATGCTGGAGCGCGCGCTTGGCGACCGGATCGGATTTCGAGCGCGTGATCTCCATTACCGTGGTCGTCCGATTTTGATTCGTCAAAACGATTACGAGACTGGGCTCTTTAACGGAGATATTGGCCTGGTGGTCGACCGCCATCGGGCTGTGTTCCCGGACGCCGAGGTGGGTATCCGCGAGATCCCCTTGGCCCGACTGCCACGGCACGAGACGGTCTTTGCAATGACCGTCCACAGCTCTCAAGGTTCAGAGTTCCGGGATGTTCTACTGACTTTACCGGCCAAGACCTCGCCGATCCTGACCCGCGAGCTGCTCTATACTGCGGTGACCCGCGGACGCGAAACGGTGACCATCGCCGGTCCGGCACCGGTCCTGCGCGAAGGACTCGAGGCCACTGTAAAGCGGGTCTCCGGCCTCCGCGATCGACTCTGGGCCTCCTAAAGCCTCGATCACTGGGCCCTAAACACCTCAACGCCTATAAATGTGAACATTTTCCGGTATGACCACGTGAACTTCTGGCTCCCAACGGTATGCCCCGCGCGTCACGTGGAGGTAAACTGTGAGCCAGAACACACAAATTCGCATAGCGTTATTCATCGCCCTCGGAGCACTCGCTGGTTGTAGCGACGCGCAGGACAAGGTCTGCGAAAACCCAGATCTGCACTGCTATATTGGGGCCGATGGCCAAGCTACCTGCGAAGACGGGTATACTTGGGAAGATGCAACTGATCCCAACAACTTTCAGTGCGTTCCAGTCGGCGGAACCACCGGCGGCGGTACGAACGGCGGCTCGACCGGTGATACGACTGGCGGGACAAGCGACGGCAGCAGCGGTACTGGTGGCGGCAGCACCGGTGGTGACTCAAGCGGCGGCGATTCAACCGCAGACGACGGCTGCCCGCCGAACTCATCGCTCGAAGATGACGGTTACTGCTATTGCGACGAAGGCTATGTGGTCAACGACGACGCAACTGCCTGTGTTGAAGACGATGGCAGCGGCAGTGGTGGCGGTCAGAGCCAGGGCAACTGCCCACCAAACTCCTACGAGCAAGACGGCTCGTGCTATTGCAACGACGGTTATGTCGTAAACCAAGACCGCAACGCCTGTGTTCCAGCCTGTGAAAACGACGCAGCCTGCGGCGCAGATGAGATCTGTCTCGAAGGTGGCTGCGAGCCAGCACCTTGTACCCCAGGTTCTTGTGGCACTGGCCTCGTCTGTGACGAAGGCTCAGGGAACTGTATCCCAGACCTCGGCACCCTTCCTCCAACACCGAACCTCGACTGTGAGCCAGTCTCACTTCAGGAATGCAGCCACACCGACAACGACTGTGTGCCGACCTGGTCGTGCAGCGGTAATTACTGCAGCGACCTCGGTATCTTTGAGCCACGCCTTGGCAACCACTTTTGGGATTACCCGCTCAATGGCGAGACCAGCACCGACCAATACCGTAGCTTTATCCGTGGCGATGTTCAAAACGCCGTACGCTACGGGACTGCTAAGGTGCGCTGCATGAGCCAGAACTGGACCTTCGGCAACGGTATGGAGCTCGGCCTCGGCGACATGAGCGAAGGCAACGGTGATATCCCCGGTACCCGCGAGAACAGCCCAGGACACCCGCAAGGGACCCACGTCAACGGCCACGATATGGACATTGCGTACTACCAGCTCAGCGCTGCGGATAACCGCCTGCGTTCGGTCTGCGAGCATACCATCAACGGCCAGGACCAGTACCGCTGCACCGAGCCGCCTCACGATTTGGATGTGTGGCGAAGCGCGCTTTTCCTCGCCGCGATGCACGATGTACCCAACCTACGCGTCATCGGTGTCGACGGTCAGATTGGACCCCTCGTCGAATCTGCGATTGATCAGATGTGCACCGCTGGATGGATCAGCGGCCGAGCTTGTACCAGCTCACGGGCCCTCGCCTACGAGACAACCGACAACGGCTATGGCTGGTACCGCTTCCACCACCATCACCTCCATATCAGTCTCTCCGGCAGCAAGGATGCCATCACCTCGATGTGTCTGACTGAAGACTGCCGAGCGACCCGACACAATATCGGGCCGATGCTTAAGTTCCGTCCGCTACGTGACCGCTGATTCAGCGCTGCTGGCTGGGTGACCAGACGGTTGTCCGGCCCGCAACGGTCTCCACCAAGAGACCATCTCCGAGCTCCCCGCCCTTCTTCGCTTGCCAGCGCTGATGAAAAAGCCAAGCCTTTGGAAAGCGGGTTGAGTCCGCCTCCACCTTGACCGCCTTATCGACAATCGATTTGGTCGCCTTACGCAGTGCTTTGACTTCATCAAGGGTCAGCTCACCGACCCGACGATGTGGCGAGATACCGGCTGCATAGAGGATATCGTCGACCAGCCAATTACCCAGGCCAGCAATCCACGCTTGGTCCAGCAGTTTCGCTTTGAGATTGGCCTTTTTTCCCTGCAGCTCGTCGAAGAGCTGCTTGGCCGGCGGCAGTCCATCGTGCGCATCATAACCCAGTCTATTGAGTGGATTATTTTCGCTATTTTCGACCAACCAGACCTTCCCAAAGCGCCGTGAGTTGACGAAGGCAAGCTCATTGCCGGCATCGGTCTTGAGTCGGAATTTTACGAAACGTGGTGGCCATTCAGCGTCGGTCTCTTTGCCATGACTCTGGAGCTTCACAACATCTTCGCCGTGAACCCGGAAAGAGCCCGTCATGCCGAAATGGACCACTACCTTTGGGCCATTGAGTATACTCCACTCGATATACTTACCGATCCGTCGGATCGACTCGAGCTGGGCTCCAGCCAGGACGCGCTTAAGCTTGGTGTGCTTCACATTTACCAAGACCTTGGTGTCTTCAAAGACCTCCGCCTTCTCAATCGTCGCACCCAACAAAGTCTTGCGCGCTAAGGCGGCCCCAAACTCAACTTCGGCTAGCTCTGGCATCTCGTCATTCTCCTCACGACAGGGTGTGTCGTGACGAGGCCATTAGCAAGTCTATATCGCCGGTGCAAAGCTCGGATCTGAATCAGAGGTGCATGGACCACCGAGGCCGGCTATAACATGCGTCCACCATGGGAGTTCCCTTTCGACGTAAGAGGCTGACGTGACTTTGGAGATTGGTCTTGGCATCGCCGTTGGCGCGGCGTTTATCGCTGTGTTCCTCTGGATGCTCAAGACTGTGATGTCGCCTCTCTCGGTTAAAGAGACCGGGAACCCGGTAGCAGTCGACCGTCAGGCGCTCCACGACCATGTGATGTACCTCAGCACCGCCTCACCTGCGCGTACCATTGGTTATCTCCGGATCTTGAACGAGACTGCCGACTATATCCAGGCGCAATTTGAGTCGCATGGCTTAAGTCCAGAGCTTCAAGAGTATGAAGTTGAAGAAGGCAAGGTCCGCAATGTCATCGTGCAGCTTGGACCAACAAATAAGCCGCGCATTGTGATCGGGGCCCATTACGACGTCTGCGGCGAGCAGCCGGGCGCGGACGATAATGCCAGCGGTGTCGCAGGTCTTATCGAGCTTGCTCGGATCCTGAAAGAGAACGAGTCGCTCCTTACCCACCACTTTGAGTTGGTAGCCTATACACTTGAGGAGCCGCCCTATTTTGGGACCGATTTGATGGGCAGTGCGGTACACGCCAAGGCACTCCACGACGCCGGGGCCGAGGTTGCCCTGATGGTGTCGTTGGAGATGATTGGGTATTTCACCGACGAGCCCGACTCTCAGAAATTTCCCAGCGGACTCTTGGAGGGCCTCTACCCCACCGTGGGCAATTTCATCGCGCTGGTTGGTAATCTGAAGTCCAAGCATACCCTCGAGCGGCTGAAGCGCCCAATGCTTGCTGCATCGAAGGTACCACTCTACTCAATCAGCTCACCCGGTATTGTGGAAGGCGTAGATTTCTCCGACCACCGCAACTACTGGCGCTACGGCTATCCGGCAATGATGTTGACCGACACGGCCTATTTTAGGAATCCCAACTACCACGCCCGCACCGACACCATCGATACCCTGGACTTCGAGAAAATGGCATTGGTGATTGAAGCCCTGGCGTGGGGGGTGCTGGAGTTTTAGCGTGGCCCAAGTCGATCCAGCGTACCTGGCTCATCGGGCGTC
>JAYYQC010000357.1:0-4592 GCA_036128675.1 Myxococcota bacterium
AATTACGGCTTCACTTGGACGCCTGGTTTAGGCAAAGGCACCTATCCTTTCTCAGAGCCAGAAACAGCCGCCATGCGGATGATGGCTTACCGACGCGCCTACCACCACTCGATGTCGATGCACTCTGGTGCGACAAACTTGGGATGGGTTTGGAACCATACCCTTGAGCGTAGCCCCGATGAAGCCTTCCTCGAAGATGTCTCAAGTCGCTACCAGGATATCAACTCGACCCGCGACTTTTGGATTACCAACGGGGCCGACTGGTATTTGGTCACCGGAGACACAAACGACTGGTCCTACGGCGCGCGCGGCGGGCAGGACTACACACTCGAGCTCACTTCACGCAAAGCGCCTGCAGCCAACAGCATCCAGACCTACGTCGAAGAACATCTCGAAGCTATGATTCAATTCCTGGCAACCGATGGACAGCGCGGTCGAAAAGGCCGAGTTGTCGATAGCCTAGGCACCGGTGTAGAAGCGAGTCTTACCCTCTTAAACAGCGATGGTGAGCCCGAGACCGGTTATACACTCTCCGATGCGACAACCGGCGCTTTCCAGCGCCTTGGCTTCAACGACAGTTACACGCTTCTCATTGAAGCTCCTGGCTACACCACCCTCACGTTACCGATTGAACTCTCAGCCGAGCTCGCCCCGGAGCCAATTGAAGTTGTGCTTAACTCGATCGAGACCTTCGAGGTGGATATTCAGCAGCCGCTCATTTTCGGACATCGCGAACATGTTCCCTGTCTCTTAACTTCACCGCCGCTGCCGCAGGGCTACGACCTTGCGATCTACCGCGCTGGTAACGATGAGCCACTCCACATCCTTGGGCGGAATGACCAAGACGGCTGTACGGCACTCGCGCTCTCGTATCGTGCAATCCCTCTCTGGGAAGACCAGGGTACCTGGCATCTCATCGTACTCAACGCAGATCAAGAGCCCGTCTACCGCTTTGAAGAGTCCGTCACCCTTCTCTCTACCAGTTTGGACCCGGTACCCGAGCTGCTCTCTGGAAGCTTTGAGGAAGGCGTGCTCAGTGTTTCGCTCGAGATAGATACACTCACTCATACCGAGGTCGAAGTGCTGGCGATTGCGCCAAGCGGCCAACGGACCGTACTGACCACGACACCAGACGAGCAACGCTTTCAAAGCTCGAACCTCGAAGCACTTGAAACAGGTACGTGGCAGCTGCGTATAAGTCTGGTGGGACAGACCTGGGCCTCAAGATTTCTCGTGGAAGATGGCGTGATTACACCTCTCCCCACGCTGGCACCGGATGGGATCTCAACCTCGGATCCAAGCGACGAGAGTGATCAATCAGATCCGAGTGACCCCGCTGATTCAAGCGATGCAACCGATGCATCAGACCCTAGCGTTTCCGAGAGCGACCCAAGCACGACCGCCACCCCATCTGAGCCGGGAACAACCGAGCCAAGTGACGACGCGTCAGGTCCGGTCAGCGCCCCATCGAAAGAGAGCTCATCCGGGTGTCAGAGCGCGCCAAGCGCTTGGCTCTGGTTGGTCGCTGGCCTCTTAACTCGGCGCCGTAAAATCAGGGTGTAGCCCAAAGGCCTGGAAACGCGGCTAGCCCAAAGTTGAAGAGCGTCGCGCAGAAGGCCAGAGCCCATAAGAAAGTCCGAACATTGCCGAAGCCGGCGATGTAGGCCCCCGCATAGAGGGACCGTGCAACCACAAAGACCACGGAAGCAATATCCAAGCCTTCAGCGGCACCTGCGCCCGCCATTTTTGCGAGGATGACCGAAGCCGCAAATGGTGCAAATGCTTCGAAGCCGTTGTAGTGCGCGGCGACTGCGCGCGCCCCCGGCCCGATCGGAATCGTCTGCTGTTGCGCCCTTGGTTCTCGGTGGTTGTAGCCTTCGGGGAGGTTTGTCGCTGCTTTGAATACCGTCCATTTTGGTAGAAAAATGCTGAAAAAACCGAGCACTACACAAATTACAGGAATATCAACCACATGGCCTCCTAGAAACTTCCTCAACTACGCTATCACTAGGCCGACTGGTCTCAAAACCCTGAATATTCACACAACCCTGTCAGAGAAGAGCCGATAACTTCAAAGGCCCCCATGAGAAAAGTGCTCATGGAGGCCAGTAATGAACGAATACAATCCGGTCCGCAGACGTCACCCGAGTGTGAAAATTGCAGACTTAGAAGTGGATAGCCCGGTGTTTTTCCGGGGACTCATCGAGGAACTGGCTGTGAAGCGTTGGATAACTGGACTCTTTCTTGTCGGACTTGGGGCGTTGCTCCTTGAAGAGCCGGCAGTTGTCCGGACGCTCCAGAAGTCTATCGAAAGTGCTTTCGCTTCGGATGACCTGAGTGATTTCAGACAAACCGAGCTCCTCCAGGCATCAAGCGCAGACGAGCTCGATTACCTGCGTTCATTTTTTCCCGAACTCCAAGCACCGGATCATTTAGAGGATCTCCGCGCATTTAAGGCCCTACTGGTAAATCAACCGGAGGCTCTCCCGGTAGCAAAAAGCGATGTAGCGGTCATGAGACGTGCCGTCTCACATTGTATAAAGCTACTTCGACAGTCACTCCCCCAAGGGAACGAATCGGCGCTCACGTCGGCAATGCTCTACGAAGCACAGCTCGACCGCTGTCATAACGAGACTTCTCCGAGACCCCGTCGTTTCTTGAAAAAGCTGGGACTCCTCACATCACCGAATCAGCGATACGTCTCAGTTGAAACTCGACTCGCTGAGTGGCGAGGCAATTAAGCCTCACTACTTAGAGGTCAGTGTCCAAACCCCATCCCAGTCGGCGGCCGGAGGATTTTTCTTCATCAACTCACAGCGCTCGATATAAAGCTTGGACAGGCCATCGCCCGGATTCAGTTTTAAGACATCGTTGAAAGCGGAAATCGCGTCGTCCCAGTGCTGCTCCAAATAATGATGACGGGCTCTTTGAAAGCCTGCCAACACATCGTGGACATTTGGGAATTCTTCGTCGGTGTAAAAGTCGAGCACCTCGTGGATTTTCACCGGCTCTGTTTTGCCTTTGACGACCACCGAATCAACCTCACGTAACCTATAAGTCCCCTTTAAGCGCGTCCGGGTGAATTCACTGATGAGCAATCCAGCACAATACTGCTTTGAAGCGCTCTCAAGTCGAGCCGCGAGATTCACCCCATCCCCAATCATCGTATAATCCATCCGTTTCGGCGACCCGATATTACCAGCAACGACCTTATCAGTATTGAGACCAATCCCAATTTGAAGCGGGCGCTCACCACGCTTTTCACGCTCTTTATTCCAGAGATTTAGCTCACGCTGCATAGCGATGGCGCAACGCATAGCTCGGTCTTCATCATCATCGTGAGCGATCGGGAGTCCAAAGCCTGCCATGATTGCATCACCGATGAACTTATCCAGCATTCCACCCTCAGCTTGGATACAATCAACCATAATCGTAAAGTACTCGTTGAGCATCGTGACAGTACCTTGCGCGCCAAGTTCCTCGGTTAGCGTTGTGAAACTTCGAACATCCGAGAAAAGGATGGTGGCTACGAGGTCACGGCCCCCTAAGACCTCACTGCCCTGCCCCAGTAATTGCTCAGCGATACCTGAATCCATATACCGTGACATCGTTGATTTGAGTCGTTTCTCGCGACTCACGTCTTCGATCATGACAAGCGCACCGATTCGTTCTCCCTCTGCATCGCAAAGCTCGGAAAGGGTCATATTCAAGGAGAGACTATCACCCTTCCATTCCATCTCAATATCGACCATCACATCCGGCTCACCGCTCTCGAGCACCTTGCCAACCTTTTCAACGAGCCAGTCATGCTCCGCAAAGAGGTCCGCGAACGAGTTGCCGATAAGGTCTTCAGAGCGTCTCAACTGAAAGAGCTTGGACCCCGCCCGATTGCAGGTCGCAATAATCTGGTTGGTATCCACCGTGAGAACGGCATTGCTCATACTCTCGAGCATGCTCTCGTTGTAGTTCTTCATTCGTTGAATATCATTGAAGAGCTTCGCATTTTCGAGCGCTATCGAAATTTGTCCCGTAAACGCTTTGAGTCTCGCTTCATCCTCCTCGGTGAACGCACCTCCACGTTTGTTCAATATCTGCGTTACACCAATCACGCGGCCCTTGTTGTTGATGACTGGCACACAGAGAATCGACCGGGTGAAATAACCCGTCTGCTTATCAAAGGCAGGATTGAATCGAAGGTCGGCGTAGGCGTATGGAATATTCACACTCTTACCAGTTGAAAACACAGCTCCAGCGATACCCGACGTATTTGGCAGACGTATTTGCTTCACACCAAGCCCTTCACCAATCTCGGTATAAAGCTCATCGGTCTTATCGTCATTCAAGAAGAGGGTTCCACGGTCGGCTTCTAAGAGACGTGTTGCCTCGGTCATCACCTTATTCAAGAGACTCGAGAGCTGAATTTCGGACGTAATATCCGCCACGACATCAAGAAAGGCTATCTCCTGCTTACGCTTTTCGCGCATCTTTTGAACGATCTGCAAACTCTTCAGAACCAATGCGGCCTGATTCGCCATTAGGTCCAAAAATTCGCGTTGCTCATCGACGAATCCACCGTCCTTGTTGTTGATAAC
>JAYYQC010000358.1:0-2734 GCA_036128675.1 Myxococcota bacterium
AAGCAAAGAGTCAGTCGCCCAGATTCGTCCTACTTCTTCGCCGGCCGTAATCGCGGCAGCGCGATTTCTGTACGAACACTCGCGCGCGACGTTTCACTCTGTGCCAGACGTTCATTGGGGCGGCACGTAACGCCCCACCAACTTCGCCACTCATTCGCAACCCATTTACTCTCCGGCGGAGCCAATCTACGCGAAATCCAGAGTTTATTGGGCCATGAGCACTTATCGACAACCCAACGCTATACAATGATCACCGCTGAGCGTCTCTTTGAAGCATACGACAAAGCACATCCGAGAAGCTGACCTCCCCCACATTGACGAAGCGCGAGCGCGTGCCCTATGTAGCCCGGCATGCAAAAGACTAAACAACCTAAAGCCGTTGTCCTCCTCTCTGGAGGTCTAGACTCCGCGACGACCTTGGCGATCGCGAAGGACCAAGGCTTCGAAGTATTCGCCATGTCCTTTAACTATGGTCAACGACAGTCCGTCGAGCTTGAGAGTGCCCAAAACCTCGTCAAAGCCTTTGAGGTTCGCGAACACAGAGTCGTCGACATCGATCTTAGGGCCTTTGGTGGCTCAGCATTGACCGCTGATATCGACGTTCCTAAATCGCGAGACGAAGCGGAAATGACCGCCGAAATCCCGGTGACCTACGTACCGGCTCGAAACACTATCTTTCTAAGCTATGCCCTTGCTTGGTCTGAAGTGCTTGAGGCTAAAGACATCTTCATTGGTGTGAATGCGCTTGATTACTCGGGATACCCAGACTGTCGTCCAGAGTTCATCGCGGCCTATACCAAGACCGCGAACCTGGCGCTGGCCGCAACTGTTGACGGCGGACAACCGCTCCGGGTTCACACACCGCTGATTCATCTCAAAAAGTCCGAAATCATTCACCGTGGTACTCGTTTAGGCGTGGACTACAGCTTGACGCATTCGTGTTACGACCCCATTGATGGGTTAGCGTGTGGTGCCTGTGACTCGTGTATCCTGCGGCGACGAGGTTTTCTCGAAGCAGAACTTGAGGACACAACCCGTTATCACCCGTCGGTGAAACACTAGACCTGACTCTGCGGAGTGAGGATAGCCGTCCAACTTTAGGACGGATGGAGAATGTGATGGAAATGCATGGTACGACTATCTTGGCAGTTCGACGTGGCGAGAACGTCGTCATCGCTGCTGACGGACAAGTCACACTTGGCAATACCGTACTCAAGCACTCAGCAACCAAGCTTCGCAAACTCTACGACTCAAATATTATTGCTGGGTTTGCAGGCGCAACAGCGGATGCCTTCACACTTTTCGAGCGTTTTGAGATAAAGCTCAAGGACTTTTCGGGGAATCTCCAACGCTCTGTGG
Organism: Myxococcota bacterium; assembly: GCA_036128675.1. Classification (GTDB taxonomy): domain Bacteria; phylum Myxococcota; class XYA12-FULL-58-9; order XYA12-FULL-58-9; family JABJBS01; genus JAYYQC01. The sequence continues at coordinate 1,360 of JAYYQC010000358.1, forward strand.
TCGAGCTTGCAAAGGAGTGGCGAACAGACCGTGTCCTTCGGAAACTCGAAGCAATGCTGCTGGTCGCTGACCGACAACATACCTACATCATCACTGGTAATGGCGATGTTCTCGAGCCGGAGCACGGTGCGGCAGCAATTGGTTCCGGTGGTAATTTTGCCCTTGCTGCGGCCCGCGCATTGGTCGACCAAACCGATTTACCGCCCAGAAAAATCGCAGAAGAGGCAATGGCGATTGCAGCGGATCTTTGCATCTACACCAACGACAAAACCATCTATGCGGAACTTGAGAGCTGATATGGAAACTGAACGTTCATTTACCCCTCGCGAAATCGTCTCAGAGCTGGACAAGTATATCGTTGGCCAAGCCGATGCTAAAAGGTCGGTCGCTATCGCTCTTCGTAACCGCTGGCGCCGTCAACGTGTCGACCCATCGTTACGAGATGAAATCGCACCTAAAAATATTATCCTGATTGGCTCCACCGGGGTCGGCAAAACCGAAATTGCACGCCGACTCGCGAAGTTAGCCGATGCGCCTTTCATCAAAGTCGAGGCGTCGAAATTTACCGAAGTCGGTTATGTTGGCCGTGACGTCGAATCCATCGTGCGCGACTTGATGGAAGTGTCCGTCAAACTCGTACGAGAAGAGGCTAAAGAACGGGTGAAGGTGAATGCCGAGGCAGCTGCAGAGGAACGCGTCCTCGACCTCCTATTGCCGAAACCCACCTACGAGGTAAGCGATACCACCAGCAATGATGCAACACGCGACAAGTTTCGCAGTATGCTAAGAAATGGCGAGCTCGATGACCGGACCGTCGAAGCAGACCTCCCCGACCGCAGTAGCCCGATGTTACACGTCATGGGGCAAAGTGGCATGGAGGACCTGGGTGCCAATATCCAAGAGATGATGAGTTCTATGATGGGCCGCAATAAAACTAAGCGCCGTCAGGTTCCAATCAGCGAAGCTCTCGAACAATTTACCCAGGACGAAGCGGCCAAACTCATCGACCAGGATGCGGTGAATAAAGAGGCGATCACCCGAGCTGAAAATTCTGGAATCGTCTTCCTCGACGAAATTGATAAAATAGCAAAGCGCGATGGACATCACGGCGGCGAAGTATCGCGGGAAGGCGTACAGCGAGATATCTTACCGATCGTTGAAGGCAGTACCGTCAACACGAAATACGGCCAGGTAAAGACCGACCACGTTCTCTTTATTGCAGCCGGTGCTTTTCACTTTGCGAAAGTAAGCGATCTCATCCCTGAGCTTCAGGGACGATTCCCAATCCGAGTCGAGCTCGATTCGCTTTCCGAAGCTGACTTACTCAGGATTCTTCAAGAGCCGCAAAATGCGCTACCTATTCAATACCAAGCCC
>JAYYQC010000359.1:0-10000 GCA_036128675.1 Myxococcota bacterium
AGTAACAAGGCGATTCATGTTCGACCGGTTACGACCGACCGAGAGCTTAAGCGTATTCAGCAAATTCGTTACCAAATCTGCGTCGTCGAATGCGGTCAAACATACCTTGAGGGGACCTGTCATCATTCGAAGACCATCGCCGATCATCTCGACCAGGACCTGAACGTCTTTAGCGTCTTTTACGATGATGAATTGGTTGGAACGGTGCGATGGGGATTGTTGCACTGGTCTGCGCGCCCCCATCGTCACACAAAAAAAATCAGTGATCTCGGTTTTGGAAATTCGGCCCAGCTTGGCGTGACCGACCGCTTAGCCCTTGCACCCAAGGCTAGAAGTTTAACGACTCTGAGACGCATTTACGAAGTAGTGGCAATGACAGCGCTCGATGCGGGGTCCAGGTATGAATTTTGTTGGGCGAGTCCTAAACTCGCCGCGCTTTACGCTCTGCTGGGCTACCGACGGACCGGTGCTCAGGTTATCAACCGGGCAGGAAAGCCTCTGGAGATTCTTCAACTCGATCTTCATCAAAACCAAAAGCCTCATTCCGGTCGTGCGACTTTCTATCGTGATGTAGGTTTTCCATTTCCACCCCGAGCCGCTTGAGAGATACCATGAACGTCGATGCTGCATCCTTTGGTAGTTATGCCTTTTCTTCCTTCACGGATATGTCCCGTGAACTCGAACGCCTGGAGAATCAGGCCACCCTCGCCTGGGACCTTGAGTCAGGCTTACTGAATGCCCACGGGCTCCAGAAAGCTCAGAAAGTACTCGACCTAGCTTGCGGACCCGGTGTGGTCACTCGACGAATAGCTCATCAAGCACCGCAGGCACAGGTGATAGGGCTCGACTTCGAACCGAAGCTTTTGGAAGTAGCTCAAAATGCTACTTCCGTCTCGATGAGCAATCGTCCTACTTTTTTACAGGGGAATGTTTACGATCTTCCGAGAGATTTGGGACGTTTCGATTTGGTCTACGCGCGTTTTCTCTTTCAACATTTAGAGGACCCCAACAAGGCTCTGAGGGAAATCAAAAAGGTACTGAGCCCTCAAGGTCGAGTTCTTATTGTAGATGTAGACGACCGAGATCTGAGGTGTGAACCTCGATATCGTCCCTTTACCGAATTTGTAGAGCAGGTTGCTGTCGCACAGCGTCAAAGTGGCGGGGACCGAACGGTCGGTCGCAAACTCCCAAGTCTGCTCAAAGATGCCGGATTTACAGATATCAGAGCCGAAAAAGTAGAACTCAGCAGCAGAATGTTTGGGCTCAGCAAGTTTTTCGAAATCACCACAGCATTCAAGCTCGAGCAGCTTCCCCGCGAAGAGAGGCACCAGCATAAAGAGAGACTTGAACGGATTCTTGATGGCATGGCACGTTCGGAAAGTCATATAAGTCTGGCGATCCATTGCGTCAGTGCTAAATCCCAATAAAAGAAAATTATTGAGACTTTCCTGTTTACATCCCTCCATTCAATCAGTGTGTGGCAACTGAGTGACCGCTGTCTTTGAAGGTTCAAATTGGGGTTTGTGTAGGATGTAGTCCGATATTGAACCACAGGGGATAGTCTTCAAAAGGGGGCATCTATCGAGTGCTTGCAGGGGGATGGACTGACTGTTACGCTCACCACTGGTCTTCTCGTGGGTGGAGAGTGGTTCATGGGAAAAAATATTTTGTTGGTCTCTCCCAAAATTTTCCAATTCCATGGGCTTAACTATACACAAGACATTACACAAAAATACTACTTGCCGCCCCTGGCAATGCTCACAGTTGCTGGGCTTATCCCACGCCATCACGCACTCCGACTGGTGGACGAAAATGTCACTGTGCTCTCGGAAGCGGATATCGATTGGGCCGATGTAGTATTGATGACGGGTCTCACCCCTAACGAACCCTTTATTAAAGAGGCGGCGAACCGATGTCGCGAACGTGGCAAGCACGTTGTGTTGGGGGGCTGTCACGCGTCACTTTATTTCGACGAAATCGACTATGTTGACACAATCGTAATAGGGGAGGCTGAGTTGGTTATGGATGAGCTCATGGAAGACATTGAGCTTAATTCTCTCAAGCCACGTTACGAGGCAGATGGCTTCAACGATCTGGTCGAAAACCCACCACCGCTCCCTCGCTATGATCTGATCAACTTTGACGATTATCTCCAGCAGAATATCCAATTTTCAAAAGGATGCGTATTCTCATGCGACTTTTGCGACGTAGCAGCAATTTCCGGGGTTAAACAACGCACCAAGTCCATCGACCGTTTCATCGAGGAACTCGATTATCTCTACAGCTTAGGCTACCGCGGTATCCTTAATATCACGGATGAAAATCTCATTACCGCGGTGGGTGTAAGGCGGATGTTCGAGCGGGTAAGGGATTGGCAGAGAGCGAGGGATTACCCCTTTGATCTTCATGCATATGGCATCAGTATTAACCTGGCTTTCAACGATAATCTGGTGAGACTCGCCCGGGAGGCGGGTCTGCGCCATATCTTTATTGGCCTCGAAACGCCGGTCAAAGAGTCGTTGCTCGAGTCGATGAAACTTCATAACGCCAAGCGCGATATGCTCGAATCCATCCATAAACTTCAGCGAGCCGGTTTCATTGTCGTCGGTGGTTTCATGATTGGCTTCGATAGTGATCCACCTGATGTCGCAGACCTGCTCATTGAGTTTATCGCCGAAGCCGGTCTTCCAATGATCACCCTTAACTATCTTCATATTCTTAAGGGCTCTCCGCTTTACGAACGCATGAAGCGAGAGGGACGTTATGTCGAGAGTGCCGACTATTTCAGTGACCAAGACGGCTACTGGAATGGCTTTGGTGGGCAGAGTGCGCTCAACTTCAAACCCAAAATGGGACCAAAGGTCTTGCTCGAGAACTACGCTAAAGTGGCCACGACGCTTTACGACGAACGGACTTACTTTGAACGCTGTGAGAGCTTTCTATCACGTTATGAACCTTCGCAAGACAGCTATCGTGAACAACGCTATGGAGAATATGCCGTTGCCTTCTTGCGTTTTCTGAAGCTTGTGATGTTCACCCGGTATGGCGTTGAATTGTTAAAGTTCTTGGCGCGCATGAGCAGGAAGTATCCAGGCAAAATGGTCGAGGCCTTCGCTCTCGGTGTTGGGGGGTACTCGTTGATTATTGAGCGGGACGAGCTTAAGCGGGTTTTCAAACGCTGAGTTTCAATCAAAACAATCAATTGACCAATCTCTATCCTATCGCACCATCGGGAAGTCGCTGTCAGCAGCGGTTAGACAAAATCGCGGGTTAGCATTGGGTACACTTGCTGCGTTTTACTCACAATACACGCGATCCTGTACACGAAGAGCGTGAGACCGCTTGGCTCGGCGCGTTATCGAGCGGTTTCGGGGCTGGATCCAAACTCAATTCTTGGAGACACTTTCAATCAAGATTTATTGCTGCGTCGATCTACTTTTCGATGATGCTCCAAGCAGGAGGTCTCTATGAAGCTGTCCCGAATTAGCCTTTACGCCACCGTGGTACTGGTAGCATGCGGGTGTTCGAATCGCGAAGCTCCCTCACTCAATAAAGGGGTTGTGGATGAAGGGCGTTCCGGCGTTGTCTGGTCGGAGGGTGATAATCCCAATGGTCTCGATTTCGGACAAAACTTTGAGTATGTCTTCGATAATCTACCAACCATTGGTGAAGTTACAACACCGCCCTGGGCGGGAAGCTATTGGCCCACCTACCTCGATAGCATCAACCACCGCTGGGATGCTCAAAACCCCGATAACTTATCGCCAAGTGAGAAGTACGAGCTTGCCTTTGGAAAGTCTGGCATCACAGACGCGGTGAGTTTCGAATATGGCGTCGATAGTATGACCCACCGGACGCGATGTATTGATAACTCGGTATGTAACAGTGCCACGGGAGAGGTCTGCTCAAAGCGGAGAGGTAAAGACGCTGGCTATTGCGTCGAGACCTGGTTCGGTATCTGCCATGCTTGGGGACCAGCCTCTCTCATGGAACCGGAGCCGATCAACCCTGTGACCTTTAACGGGGTAGAGTTCAAAGTGAATGACCTCAAAGCGTTGATTACACTCTCGTATGACTTTGGACTGAAGTCGAGGTCACTCTCCGAGACTTGCGAAGACCGAAATACGGGAGACAGCACCGGGATTCAATACGATGAATACGGGCGTCCGACCGAGGCGTTTGCCGCCTGTGCGGATACCAATGCTGGAACATTTCACACCGTTATTGCGAACATGATCGGTATTCAGAAGATCGGTTTGGTTGAAGACCGAACCTACGATTACGAGGTTTGGAATCAGCCCCTGCGAGCCTTTAAAGTCTGGAAGAAATATCCCAAGGTCATTGACGCAGCGAAGGCAAACTCACTTCTGGGAGCCGAAGGAGCTAAATATGTCTTCAATCAGGACGCGGTGGGGTTTCGGCATGTGAAGCTAAGCCTGGACTGGGTTGCAGAATCTGAGCAAAACGAAGATGGGAATCTCTCATCTCATATCGATAATTACACCAATACCGATGTCTACGAATACATCGTTGAGTTAGATGCAGAGGGTAAGGTCATTGGAGGCGAATGGATCCGAGGCTCACGAACCGACCATCCGGATTTCCTATGGGCCGCGATTGAGAAGGAAAATACTGAGGTTGCGGTTCCAAGAGTACCGCTCTTGGATGAAAGCGCTTCTATTACCGCTGGAGAGTTTGAGCAAATCGGAACTTCCTTCAACGTTGAGCCTGGTCAAAAGATTAAAATTGCAATGACCGGTGACCGCGATGCTGACCTCTATGTGCGCTTTAAGTACCGCCCCACTAAAAACCGTTTTGATTGCCGTCCATTCCGAGCCGACTCAAATGAGGAGTGCGAGATGGTGGTCCCGGCCGGACAGACGAAACTCTATATCAAGGTTGATGGAGGTGCGGCTGGTGCGAGTGTTCAAGTAAAAGGGGTGAAGCAGATCCCCGGCTCAGGCATTGAGTGGACGGATATCAAAGAACTTTTGAATAGGTCAGTCGCGCCACCGGCGACCGAGAGCGGCTTCAACTGGGGCAGTAAATGCGATGGTGGCAATGGCAGTTTCGAACAGGCTATCGAACAAGATGCAGTTGTCGAGGTTGGTGCGATTCCAGAAGAGAAGCATCAGGTGCGTATCGAACTTTCAAGCGATAGCGATGTGGATATCCAGCTGATTGACCAAGAGACCCAATTTAAGATTATCGCTTATCCGGATGGTCTGCTCGGCGGAGAGGACGGCAATGCTCAAGCCTGCGCAACCTGGAACGAGGTGGAGTACTGTTACAGCGGCTGGGACGGTGATCAGACGCCCAATGGTAAGGGCAACGAGTGGATTACAATCACCGGCGATACCAACCGACCATTGACTATGAAGGCTTTCGGATATGCGGCTGGTAATGCTCTGGTTCGCTATAGTTGGGCTAAAAAGCCGGACTGCATCGACCAAGGCAGCGGAACCTTCACGCAGTCGATTGAGCGGAATGCGACGGTTGATGTCGGAGTCATTCCTGCGGGTAAGAAGAACCTTAAGATACAGCTTAGCTCAGATAAAGACGTGGATATTCAGCTCTTTGATGACACGGTACCCATCGTGATGTGGGACAACGATGAGACCGCGCTGCTCTTTGGTGAAGGTCTTGGGACAACGACCTACAAAGGCATGACGATAACCTATAGCGGCTACAACGGAGATGGAACGAACTACGGCAACGAGTTCATTACGGTAAAAGGTGAAGTTGCAACACCGCTCACCATGAAGGCCTTTGGTTATGCCGCCGGGGAGGCTCAGGTGGATTATGCGTGGGGCCTCACGGATGCGGAGCTTGATGCAGTGGGAGGTCAACAATGAGAGGACTTTCTTCTTCGTGGCTCAGTACTCTGCTTATGATTGGCTTGTTGTCTGTAAGTGCTTGTTCATCGGACGGTGAGGATACTGATACCGAGCCGCAAACCGTTGATGCGTGCGGTAACAGCGTACTTGACGGAATCGAGACCTGTGATGACGGAAACACGACTGGCGGTGACGGCTGCAGCACCTCTTGTCAGGTTGAAGCGGGCTATCAGTGCGACGATGCTTTACCGTCAACCTGCGTGGATATCGACGAGTGTAAAGCGCGGCCATGTTCACACGGTGGCATTTGCATCAACGAACCAGGCAGCTATCAGTGTGATTGCTCGGGTACGAACTATACGGGACCCACTTGTGATGACCTGGTCGATGATGCTCCGGCCTTGGCTGAGTGCCGTGGTCGAGTTGAGACAGTCGGTGATGGGTATTGCGACCTTCTCAACAACGTCGAGAGCTGCAACTTCGACGGAGGCGATTGCTGCGGCTCGACCTGTACGGACTCAACGTTCATGTGCGGTGGTTATGTGCATGCGACAGGCGCTGAGATTGGTGAGCCGAATTTCAACTGTCTAGATCCCTCGGCCTGCGAAAACACCGAGCTTGGCTGTTACGAGTGTGCGCCCGGTTGTGACCCAAGCTTAATCGGCGACGGAGTTTGTCAAGCCGAATGTTGGAATGCCGCGTGCGAATGGGATTCAAGCGCGCAGGGGGTGGGTGATTGCTCTTGTCCTGACCTGGGACTCTACACTGATTGTGACGGTCAATGCTTCGATGATTCCTATCTCGGTTGGGTCGGGGACGGCTACTGCGACGACGGTACCTATGGCTTAAATCTGGTCTGCGCCGATTGGACGAATGACCTCGATGACTGTGAGGACGGAGCTTGGGAGCCTCCGCTTTGTCCCGGTTACGAGTCCGAAATTGCGGACGGCTACTGTGATGCATACAACAACAATCCTGAATGCGACTATGATGGGGGCGATTGCTGTGCTTCAGAATGTTTCTCTGATGCCTATCCTTGTCCGTATGATTTAGGACTCTACGATTGTCAGGATCCCAACGCAGGCGAAAATGACGGATCCTTGTCGTGTGATGCGTCACTCTGCGATGGCTCTCAGATTGGCGATGGCACCTGCCAAGTCGATTGTTGGACACCGGAGTGCGGATGGGATTCAAATCAATCGGGCGTATCTGATTGTAGCTGTGAGGAACTAAATGCCGCTCTTGGTGAACCAGGCTTCGAGTTTGTCGCGGATTGCAACGGACAGTGCTATTACGGCTTCTTTTTCGACCGCTGGATGGGAGACGGGTTCTGCGATCAAGGAGAGTACGGACTCTCATTGAATTGCGAAGCGCATCAATTTGACCAAGGTGATTGCGAATAGAACTTTTGGTCAGCGTTTATTCGAAAAACGCCACCAGCTGACGTCCAGACGCGAGCGTCTGACCGTTTAGAGAAATGAGAGCGTCGGTGGTCGTGAAACCAGCGTCTGCCTGCAGTGTCGTCGCGTGGTATTCGCAAAACTCTTGACTGAAGTCGATTGAGTGAGTCGATTCACCGTAAAATTGAACATGCCAATGAACTGTACTTGCGGGGACAGGCTTTTGGTACATTGGAAGAAGCGTGGGCGGCCATGCATCGAGCAGGGCGACCAATGCCGGGAAGCCGATCGCACGCTGACGATGCTTACAGAACCCACCGATCTCTCCTCTACCCTCGCCGCTAAATGGAAAGCCACTCTCTGTATAATGACACTCAAAGTGCTGGATGAATTTGGGAAAATGATGCGAGGCCGTCTCTGAAAGTGGCTGAGCTTCTTCAATCGATTTTGAAAGATTGGTGGTTCTTTGCTTCAGCTGAAACGCGCTCGCTCGGCTTGTGCCAAATACGACCTGACCCTCAACTGCAATCTTACCTGCTTGTTTAATCGATACATGACCTTGGGTGAGATACTTTCCGGCTCTGATGATGGTTGGTTTAATATTGACTGTCTCAGGATACACCGGACGAATGAACTGTAGATTTAAGCTTAGTGGTCGCCGCTCCTTATCGACAAGCGCCAGTAATTCTTTGAGTGCAAGCGCACCTAGAATGCCACCAAAGCTTGTCCGCCCCTGGAGCCAGTCCTCAGAGATGGATGGCGGCGTTGTCTCCAGAACTGTTTCGAATGGTGTTGTCATCTAGGTTTTCCTCACTTTGGGAATTCGAAAAAATTCGGAGATGAAGTCGTGGTTGGACTCTTGAATGTTATTATGTGAGAGCTGAGTGACAACACGTCCATCTTGTACAAGAAGAGATTCCGAAGTCATCGTCAAAGCGTCTCGATCGTCATGGGTTGCCACCAGAGCCGGCTGATTATGGGTTTGAAGTGCTCTCGCAATCACACTGCGCGACGCATGTCGATTCTCAACATCGAGAGCGCTTAGGGGCTCATCGAATAAAAGCTGACCGGGCCGTTGAAAAAGCGCCCGGGCTATCGCGACCCGTTGATGCTCTCCGCCGGAGAGCTGGCTTGGGTACCGTTGGGAGAGATGCCCAAGACCGATCGACTCGAGGTGCGTAGACACATGGTTCATTGCGTTCTGGGTTTTTCTTCGGGCCTCTAGAACAAAGGCTAAATTTTCTTGAACTGTCAGGTGAGGAAATAGACTAGGGCCCTGGGGGATATAACCCGAAGACCGTAATTGCGGACTTAGGTTGATGTTCTTCTCTATGCAAAAGAGCGTCTTATCTTGGACTTTAATGTGGCCTCTTTGCGGCGTATGAAGACCTGCAACCAGCTTAAGCAGGGTTGACTTCCCGGCACCGTTATTTCCGATGAGTGATATACATCGCGTCTGACTGGTGAAGGTGAATTGATACATGAAGGTACCAATAGAACCTTCGATATCGATATCCCAAATTGGTTGGTTTGATGAGCTCATGCACGCCGCCCCAAACTGAGACGAATTGCGAGCCCGATGAAGACCATACCCAGTAATAAAAGCAGGAGTGCAAGAACTCTAGCCGCTTGTAGGTCTGACTCAAGAAATTCATAAATGGCCAGAGGCATCGTTTGTGTGACACCGGGAAGGTTGCCTGCGAAAATCAGTGTTGCCCCGAATTCTCCCAAAGAGCGGGCAAAAGCAAGTGACGCTCCGCCAATGATAGCCCACTTGTGAAGAGGCCAGAGGATTTTTCGTGCGATGAAGCTAGGTGGTGCGCCGAGTGTCGATGCGATGTCTGCATAATGACTGTCTCGTCCAATAAAGCTCGTGAATACGACTTGGAGAAAGAAGGGAGCGGCGACGATGGTTTGAATGATAACGAGTGACGCGGGCGAGAACGCGAGGCCAGTGTTGAAAAGTCCTTGGGACCCATATGTATCCAAAAGAGCGAGACCAAGAACCGAGGGCGGTAAAACGAGTGGCCACTGAATGATGAGCTGGATAAAGGTGGGTGGTCTACCTTGATAGTGCTCAGCGAGCTTCCAGGCGAGGGGTGTCCCGACCACCATGATGAAACCCGTACTCGCGAGCGCCGAAGTGAAGCTGAGGGTCAGGGCTGGGTAAATCCGGTCATGCGAGAAAACGCCTGGTAGTGCGGCAAGATCCAGCTGTGTCAGAAGCCCGACGATAGGTAGGGCTAGATAGAGCAAAGTAAGCCCAATAAGTGTTTTCCAAGCGATATTCATCTCAAATCGGCTCAAAGCCTTGCTCACGCAAAATTGCAAGGAAGTCTTGGCTCGCGAGGCAATCTTGGAAAGCTTGAACGGCGGTGTGGGGCGATTTTTTATTTGTGAGCGTGGCGTAGTAAAATTCAATCGGAGGCTGTTCATCTCGGGGGATGGCTTGTGTCCTTAAGTGGGGAAATGCTTTGGCATCGCTTTGGTAAACTATTGCGAGGTCAGCGTCTCCACGATTGATACGCTGCGTAAGCTGCCGGCTATTCTTGTCATACGAAACAACTCGAGAACGAAGCAGAGCCTCGTCAATCGTGGCTTTTGTGTCAATGTGGTAACGCAGCCAAGTCTCGGTGTAGAGCCCGATCGGGGACACTTGTATCCCCAAGGCGATAGTCCGCGCTTTGGCAAAAGTATCGATATGAGATCGCTCCGGTGTGAAACCCTTACCAAGGGCTATCGTAAGCGCGTTTCGCGCAAAGG
>JAYYQC010000360.1:0-10000 GCA_036128675.1 Myxococcota bacterium
GCCTTGGTGTGTCGACGAGTCCAGAATGGTGGAGCTCATCGATATGATGTGCATTTGCGGAGATAAAAAAGTCCGCTTGGGCTCCATGTTGAAGTTGAAGCTTGAGTGTTTGACTGCCGGCGAACTGGAAAGTGATGGGAATGTTGCAGGTGCGCTGCGCTGATTCCAAGATATTGCGGGTCGAGGCTGCAGCAAAGACGCGCAGCTCAGGGGCAACCTGAGGGACGCAGCTCACCACGAGGGCCGCTAGGATGGTCATCCGTATCGAGGTTGGCGGTGCTTTGCGAAGCTCATTCGGCATGTCGGAGCGCTATCACATCGCGATCTTTTTTTCACTCCGGCCTGATTTAAGGAAAATTCAACGGCGAAACGCGGGGTTAACGAATTGAACGATTTATGCGTTGCGTCAAGGGCCTGGTGAAATAGATCAATTTTTTCAATAGTTTAAACCGGTTTACAACCCGATTATCGATTTCGAAGACTCCCGCTTCAGCTTTTGTTGACATGGAATAGAGCTACCTGTAGTACCAAATTGATCATGAGAATGATTATCAACTTCACGTAGGGCGGCTCAGCCGACGGAGTTTTACACGATGAAATTACAAAATCTCGGCGCAGTAGCGCTTCTTTTCCTCTTCACAGCTGGTGGCCTTGTAGGCTGCGGCGATGACCACGACCACGACGATCACGATCACTCGGATACGACAGACATGTCGGACGCGAGTGATGCGAGCGATCCAAGTGATGCAAGCGATAGCTCAGATGCGAGTGACGCTTCTGATGCAACCGACGCAACCGACGCAACTGATGCAACCGACGCTACTGATGCAACCGACGCTACTGATACCGGTGACCCAATTGGGCCATATGCGTTCGAGAGCCGCTTCGAAGAAGGTGTGTCGAGCGTGAAGTACACTGGCCAGATTGCCCGTCACGTCTTGATCAACGAGGTCAAGGCGCAGATTGGCGCGATAGACCCAACGACAACAACCTACGTTGCAGGCGAGGTCTTCGCGACTCTTAACGGGGTCTATCAGCACGACTGGACGGTGGTTCCTGAGCTTCCATTCGCGTCACTGAGCGGCAACGACCTTCAGACCAACCTCGACCAAATCTCTACCAACAAGAAGCTCATCAACAAGATGGCTGGGAATGATTCGCCGGGCTGGACTCAAGGCTGGGCTGGATGGACAACCGAAATGCCTGACGGTACCGGCGGTACCGCAGTTCCTGCGTCACCGGACGCTTTCGCTCAGGCGATGTTCCATAAGCTTGATGAGCTTGCAGTGATGCACTCCGAAGGCAATCCACCACTCGACATCGACGGCAACGCGATTACCAAGGCGTTCGTTGATGCGGACGGCATTGACTGGCAGCAGATGGCTCAGAAATTTCTTCTTGGCGCGGTCGCCTTCTCACAAGGCACCAACGATTATCTCTACAAGATTGCAGGTGTTCCTGGCGACGACGGCCAGATCGACGACTCTACCGCTAAGCCAAATGCGACTTCTGACGAAGGCGCGCCGTACAGCGAAATGGAGCACTATTGGGACGAGGCTTTTGGTTATTTCGGTGCCGCAGCCGATTACCACCTCTACACCGATGGAGAAATCGCCGGCAAAGCCGGGCGTGAAGAGTTCCAGAAATTCCACGACTCGAATGGCGATGGTCTCATCGACCTTAAGTCAGAATTTAACTTCGGCCACAGCCAGAACGCAGCGAAGCGTGATTACGGCTCAGCTGGTATCGAAGGTGGCGTCACTTACGACATGACCGGCGACGTCTTCGGCGCTTTTATGGCAGGCCGTACATTCATCAGCAGCATTGATGGCGACCTGAATGCTGACCAGCTTGCGGAGCTTCGTGGCTACATCGCAATCGTCACGGACGGTTGGGAAAAGGCAATCGCAGCAACGGTTATCCACTACATCAACGATACACTTGGGGACATGGCCGAGCTTGGTACCGATGACTACGACTTTTACCTCCATGCCAAGCACTGGGCTGAGCTTAAGGGCTTCGCGCTTGGACTGCAGTTCAACCCAGCATCGCCGCTGCATGACACGTTAGACGCTTATTGCTACGTCCCTGGTCAAGGTATTGATTCGACGGTCACCACAGCAGAAGATTGTGCAGCCGCTGCACCTACCATGGGTGGAGGCATCTGGAACCCTGAAGAATCAGGTTTCGTACGTTTTCACCGTAAGCTTGGTGATGCGCCGGTCTTCACAAATGACATGACGGCTCAAGGTAATTACGGGTCGATCAGAACCCTTCTACAAAATGCTTATGGATTTGACGCAACGACAGTTGCTAGCTGGTAATTTGGAGAGTAAGTGCGCATATAACGCCTGGCGCGGTAGAACCCGTGTCAGGCGTTATCGCCGTTTTAGGAGCTAAGATGAAAGTTTCTTCTCAGGTATTTGCATTGGTAATTGTCGCCACGACGCTGCAGGGCTGCGGTGAGAGTACAACCAGTGACGCGAACCCGACGACCGACCCAACAACGGTAACTGACGGTACGGATCCATCTGACCCCAGTGACCCAACGGGTGAAGAAACGCCATTCTTGAACCAAGTTCTCTCCGATATCGGCAACAACGTTATACTCCCAACGTACGCTTCGTTCGAAGGCAGCGCCTCAAGTCTGGTAACCGCTCTTTCGGACTATCAACTTCTACTCGAAACTGATTCCGCTTCCGACGCAGAGCTCGCGTCAGTCCAAGCTCAATGGATCAATACGATGGTCGCATGGCAGGCCGCGGAAGTTTTGCAGCTGGGTCCTGCAGCACCGGTTGGAGCCCTCGAACCAGCGGTAGGAGCTATGGGACTTCGCGACGAAATCTACTCCTGGCCCACCGTTAATCAGTGTCGGGTTGACCAAGAGCTCGTCGAGGCAAAGTTCGCTGATGCCACTTTCTTCGAGCAAGAACTGAACAATGTCTACGGCCTGGATGCCAGCGAATATCTTCTCTTCGAGACGGGTACCGATAACGCGTGTCCGCCCCAGGCATCTATTAACTCGCAGGGTCTCTGGGATGAGCTGAGCGAGGCAGACTTAGCGCAGAGCCGCGTCGCATACTCATTGGCACTTGCCAGCAACGTCCTCTCTCGCGCTGACGAGCTACACGCAGCTTGGGCCGTCGACGAGGGGAACTTCGTCACCGACTTCGCAAACGCTGGTCTAGGCAACAGTGTGTACAGTACTTCGCAAGAAGCGCTGAACGATCTCTCAGACGCACTCTTCTACATTGAGAAGGTTGTCAAAGATTACAAGCTGGCCCGACCGGTTGGCATCTTGGGATGCTCGCAGATCACGTGTCCGGAGAATGTGGAGTCTCGCTTTAGTCGGATGTCGAAAGAAGCCATCGTTGCAAACCTACGTGCCGCTCACTTAATCTTCACCGGAGCTCAAGGTGAAACGACCAGTCTGGGCCTTGAGGACTATCTGAAATCGGTCGAGGGTGGGGATGCACTCGCACTTCCGATGGTCGAAAGTCTTACTCAGACTGTCGAGGCTCTCGAGGGCATGGACACAACCATCTACGACGCTGTTGCTGAAGAAGGTGAATGTACGCCCGAGGGTAGTGGGACTGTTTGTAGCATTTACTACAAGCTCAAGGGCTTCACCGATCGCTTGAAAACTAACTTCTTAGAGGTCCTCGAACTTGACCTCCCTGCATCAGCGACCGGAGATTCGGACTGATTAAGGTATATGATGAAAAGCCTACTATCCCCATTCGCCCTCTTGGGGATCTTGCTCTGTGCGCCGTATGCACTTGCTACGACGGGCGACGCGGAAGCAGCACAGCAAGAATCCGAGCAGACGAGCGACAAAGCGCCTGATAAATCAGCCGCCTCAACTGAAGCTCAGGCCCCCCCAGCGGCTGAAGCTGAAGGCTCAAGCGACGCGTCTGCCGAAGCAGACGAGAAGAAGCCAGCGACTGAAGGGTCCCAACCTGAGACCCTACCACCAGTCGAACCGACCGTGGTTTCTCAGCCTCCAAGCAATAGTATTGAAAGCATAGAGGTTCGTGGACAAAAGCGTCGTGAATCGGAGAGTGAGTTTGAGGGGGGCTTCCGCATTGGTGAGAAGGTCCTCGATACGTTTGAATATGATGATATCCATCGAATTCTG
Source organism: Myxococcota bacterium (assembly GCA_036128675.1). Taxonomy (GTDB): domain Bacteria; phylum Myxococcota; class XYA12-FULL-58-9; order XYA12-FULL-58-9; family JABJBS01; genus JAYYQC01. The sequence continues at coordinate 4,139 of JAYYQC010000360.1, forward strand.
TCAGCCGCACCCGGCGTTTATTATCGCGAGGAAGACGGTTATGGGCTTCGTCCCAATATCGGTATGCGCGGCGTTTCATCGGACCGAAGCAAAAAAGTTGTTATCATGGAGGACGGCGTCCTCATCGCTCCGGCTCCTTACGCCGCGCCGGCCGGCTATTATTTTCCTTTAACGACACGCCTTGGTGCGGTTGAGATCTACAAAGGTCCAACCATGCTTCCTTACGGTCCCAATACCTTGGGGGGAGCAATCAATCTGGTCACAGCGACGATGCCCTATGGGCCAGTTGCCGAGTTCGATCTCGAGCTTGGGCAAGACACATTCGGCCGGCTCCATGCCCGAGTTGGCGATGGTGGCGACAACTGGTCTTATTTCGTCGACATGGCGCACCTCGAAACCGACGGCTTTAAAGTCGTCGATGGTGGCGGTAAGAGTGGCTATTTGCGTAATGACCTTCTCTTCAAAGGACGCTGGGATTCTGACCCCGCTGGTCCGACACTGCACCGAGTCGATATCAAGGTTGGCTACGGAGACGAAACCTCGAATGAGACTTACCTGGGGCTTACCGCCGAGGACTTCGAAGCAACACCGTTGCGTCGCTATCGAGCAAGTTATCTCGATGAGATGAACTGGGAGCGCACCCAGATTCAAATCGATTACTCGGCGGACTTCGAATCGGGCCTAGAGGTGCGCCTAACCGGCTACCGTCACGACTTTTACCGGGTATGGGAAAAAGCCAACGGATTCTGGGGAGACAACAGTCTCTTCGTTCCTGGTGATACGGGCTACGGTTCAAAGAGCTTATCATTGAGCGAAATCTTCAAGCGCCCCGAGGCATTCCCGGCTTATCTATCCGTGTTGAGAGGGGAGTCTCCATCAGGCACCATTGTTCAGGCCCAGCCAGGCGAGCCATGGGCCAATCCCGATCTGCTCTTGGTCGGTGCCAATGCGAGAACTTACTACTCACACGGACTTCAGCTAAACGGCCGTTGGAATGTGTTGTTGGGTGAGGCGAGTCACGATATCCGTTTTGGGACCAGAATTCATCAGGATTCGGTTCGCCGAGACGAGAAAGAAGAGCCACTCTTCATGAGCGAAACTGGTCAACTATCGTCCATCGGAGTTCCGGGGCGGACCTATGGCGATAATACTGACCGAGCGGATGCACTATCCGCATTCCTCTATGACGTTTTGGAGTGGGGCGACTTCTCTTTTCTCGCCGGCACACGCATCGAGTATGTACAGATGCATCGAAAAGACCGTTTGAATGATTCCACGAATGAGAATTCAGACCTTGTGGTATTACCTGGTGCGGGTGCCACCTGGTATATCATGCCAAGCCTCAGTCTGGACTTCGGAATCCATCGTGGCTACAGCCCCGTTTCGCCCGGGCAGGCGGATTCGACAAAGCCAAGCAGCAGCCTTCTTTATGAGACGGCGATCTCATACGAAGATCGCGGGTTCTTCTCCGAGGTGTTGTTCTTTCTTAGTGATTACTCGAACCTCGTGGGTCAAGCCGGTCAGTCAGGTGGTGCGGTGGCTGGCGAGGCAGACGTCCAGTACAATGCTGGATCCGCACGCATCATGGGTTTGGAAGCCTCGTACGGTTATGCTTTAGCACTCCCCGCAGGACTCACCATGCCCAGTACGTTGGCCTACACGTTTACCGACGCCCGCTTCGTTGAACCAACCGATAATACCGACCCACTTTATGGTGGTGCCATGGAAGGTGATTACCTCCCATATGTGCCCATGCATCAATTGAGCGCGACGGTTGGACTTGAGCATGAGAAGGCTTCGCTTACGTTTAGCTTGGGCCATCAAAGTGCGATGCGCGATGCCCCAGGACAGGAGGCTCTAGACGAGGCCCTCACCACAACTTCTCGTTGGGTACTGGACGCCGCAGCCCGTTTTAATATCGCGCCTCGATTGACGGTTTACATCAAAGGCGACAACATCACCGACGAGACTTATATTGTTTCGCATAGACCGTATGGAATTCGCCCGGGCAAGCCCATGCGCTGGTACCTTGGCCTGAAAGGAAGCTACGACTGATGGAATTCACGCCCTGGTTAGAAGCAGTCGCGCGGCCGTTGGTGGCGATGTTTCAGCCAGAGCAACGGATCTTCTGGCCTTGGCTACTTCTGTCAGCGCCTCTTGGCTTTGCGGTTTGTGCTTTACGTATGCGGGGCATCGCGCCGGGATGGAGTCTCTTCAAACGGTCGTTCTTATCGCCCCACCTTTGGTTTGGTGCCTCGGCACGTCTCGATATCAAGCTGATGGTCGTCAATGGGCTGCTCAAAGTGGTCGCAAGTGCCCCAACTTTACTTCCGCTGGCCTTTGTTTCGGCACTGGTTACTTCGTTGCTGGAGCTACCCACTGGTGGAGGCCTGGACTTAGTCATCCCATCTTGGGGAATCACCGGGCTCTATACCGTCGCGATGTTTGTGGTGGGCGACCTGAGTCGTTTCCTCCTTCATCGCTGGATGCACAACAATCCTCGGCTGTGGAAAATTCACCAAGTACATCACAGCGCCACGTCGATGAACCCCATCACAGTGTACCGAGTCCATCCGATTGAGAGCTTTCTCTTTGGTTTGCGTGGGGTGCTGGCAGGTGGGCTAGTGACGGGCATCTTTATTTGGCTCTTCGGGGCTAAGCTGAGTGGTTGGGACATCTTGGGCGTGAATGTTCTTGGGATGGTCTTCAACGCCATCGGCGCTAATTTGCGACACAGCCATGTCTGGTGGGGATATGGAAAAGCGATTGAGCGCTGGTTTATCAGCCCCGCTCAACACCAACTCCATCACAGCTATGCAAGTCAGCACTTCAACCGTAACTATGGAACCTGTCTTTCGTGCTGGGACCGGATGACAAAGAGTCTCTTACTCTCGGCGGATGAGTCAGAAGTCGATTTTGGCGTTGAAGGCGCTGCGATCGATGAGCGGCATACTTTACGAGATGCTCTGCTGATGCCTTTTCGCTAGGGGAGGCGTGTGTTAGACGGCCGGTGCCCAGCGAACGCATACATTGTAAGGACTAAACAATGAAGAATTTAGGATACTTAACGCTCGCCCTTACCCTCGTCGTCGGATGTCAAAATCCTGCGGAAGAAGCCCCAAAACCCATTGAGAACTCGGTCGACGCCCCCCAAGAGTCACAATCACTGGTAATCTACTCAGGCCGAAGCCAAGTCTTGGTCGGTGGTCTTGTTGACGCTTTTGAGAAAAGCACTGGTATCAAAGTGGATGTTCGTTACGAGAAGAGCACTCAGACCTTGGCGAACCGAATTGCGACTGAAGGCGACGAGACCGAAGCGGACCTCTTCTTCGCCCAAGATTCAGGTTACCTAGGCGCACTCGCAACCAAAGGGCACCTGAAGCCTCTCTCGGCAGACATCACGTCGCTTGTCCCTGAAACCCATCGAGATAAAGAAGGGCGATGGGTTGCGACCAGTGGTCGGGCTCGCGTTCTTGTGTATGATCCCAAATCGGTAAAGCCTGAAGAACTGCCTACCTCTTTGAAGGCCTTGGGTGACGCAAAGTGGAAGGGGAAGCTTGGATGGGCCCCTGGTAATGCGAGCTTTCAAGCACATGTCAGTGCGTTGCGACATCTATGGGGGGAAGAAGACACGCGCGCTTGGATGTCTTCGGTCATGTCGAATGCAGAACCGAGAATCTACCCGAAGAATTCCCCGCAGGTTCGTGGTGTGTCAAATGGCGAAATTCAGGTCGGGTGGGTAAATCACTATTATCTGCATAAGCTTAAGGCGGCTAACCCTGAATTGAGTGCGGCGAATTACTCATTTACGGACGATAAAGATGCGGGGAATTTGATGATGCTGAGCGGAGTAGGCGTTCTCTCTGCGGCAAAGAACCCGGCCAACGCTGAGAAGTTTGTCACCTTTCTTCTTGAGAAAGATCAGCAGGCTTACTTCACGAATGAAGTTTATGAGTATCCGGTTCGAGCCGATGTCGCCTTGAATAAAAGCTTACCTGATATTCGCCAAAAGCTTGTTACCATTGACCAGGCATATCTGGCGGATTTAGGCCCTACGCTACAGCTTTTGCGAGATTTAGGTCTCCAATAAGGCTCATCAGTGTTTAGACCGCAAGCAGAGACTGGTCGGTGGGTCACCTTAGGTGCCTATCTGACCCTGGCCTTGGCGCTTATTCCGCTGGTCGGGCTCGCGCTTGCATCTCAAGCTGAACCGCCATTGTTTGGCAGCCCACCAATGGCCGCCGGCACCATCTTCAGTCTCTTGCTGAGAACACTTGCCCTGGCTTTGGTTGTATCCATTTGCTCTTTGGTGCTGGGTACTTGGTTGGCTTGGTGCGATACGCAGTACAGCTTTCGAGGGCGCAGACTCATTGAGGTAATCTCAATCCTCCCGCTGGCTATCCCTAGCTATCTACTTGCGGGAGTAATTCGAGAAGTGATGGCCCCTCGCGGGATACTTGGTTCTTTCTTTTCTGCCTCAGATGCGTTCTCCGGGTTTTGGCCAGCAGCTGCGGTGCTCACTCTCTCTTGCACGCCTTATGTTCAATTACTCGTTCGCTCCGTTCTTTTAAAAGAGTCTGATAATTTGAGTGAAGCCGCACGTCTGCTCGGAGCATCTCCCTGGCGTACCTTTCGCGCAGTCCGCGTACCTAACCTGCGACCCGCCTGGGCGTTTGCTCTGGTGATTGTCGCATTTTACACAATCTCTGATTTCGGTGCGGTTGCAGTTCTTGATTGTGAGGTTTTGACATGGGCGCTTTACCAAAACCGTCACACGCCCCGTGATGTCGTCACACTCGGTGCATTGATTGTGATGGTTGTGGTTCCAACGATGGCATTCATTCGGTGGATTCATGGTCAGGCTGCTCAAAAAGCATCGGTTGGTGTTGCACGAGAAGGACATCGGAGTCAGCCGACTGGTCTACGCTGGGCCTTTATGTGGCTAGGCTATGGGCTCGTTATCATCCCGGGATTTCTGATTCCGTCCGCGACGATTGTGGGCTGGGTTGGAGCCGGTTTTCGAATTGGAATGCAGTGGCATGGACTTGGGGACCAACTGATAAATACTCTTTACTACACACTTTTTGGGGCTCTTTTGACGCTTTTGGCGGCGATGTTGATGGCCTGGTTTGTTGGTCGTAATCATCGTGGTGCGGCAGTGGTAGAATATGGGGTCTATCTGACCAGCGGCCTGCCAGGTATTCTCATTGCGGTTGGTATCTTTTACGTGCTTCTTGCGACGCGGGCAGGCGGGGATTCCGGAGCGGAGTCTTTCGTTGGTGGGTTGGAATCGTTGGGAGGATTTCTACTTCTGGGCTATATCATGCGGTTTTTATCGGAGGGTTATGCAGCCTTAAAGCCAGGAGTTGTAGCCCTAGACCGTCGGGTGGAGGAAGCTGCAACAACGCTTGGCGCATCCGGTTGGCGGCGTTTTCGCGAGATCAGTATTCCTGCACTTCAACCGTCCCTTTTTGCGGGAGCCATCTTGTTGATTGTCGCCATCGCAAAAGAGCTTCCCATTACGCTACTCCTTACGCCGCTTGGAGAGCAGACCCTGGCGTATCGGATTTTCGATGCTCAGCAAGAGGGCGCTTTACCTGAGTCGGGCGTACCCGCACTTATCCTCTTGCTCATGGTGTTCTTGGTTCAGATTGGACTGAGAGAGAGGAAACGGGATGTCTAATATCCTCGAGGTCAGTGGTCTTATCCATTGTTATGATGGCGCGGGTGAGAGCACATTTCACAATGTCAATTTGAGTCTCCAACCGGGTGAATTACTCGCGGTCTTAGGAGCTTCCGGGTCGGGCAAATCGACCTTCCTTCGTTGTATCGCCGGGCTAGAAGAACCGAGCGAAGGGACCA
>JAYYQC010000361.1:0-10000 GCA_036128675.1 Myxococcota bacterium
TAACGATTGATGGCGTCACTGTTGTCGAGAGTGGGCGCGAAAGGGTCCCAGCGGAACATCGTGGCATCGGTATGGTTTTTCAAGATTACGCACTCTTTCCAGCGATGACGGTACGTGAAAACATTGCGTTTGGTGTGAGAGATCCAGGTGCCGCGGCAGAGGCCGTTTCTCGTTGGGCCAAGTTGTTACGGCTCGAGGAGCTCTTGGAGCGTCGACCCGCTTCTCTTTCGGGGGGACAACAGCAGCGTGTTGCATTGGCGAGGGCTCTAGCCCCGTCACCAAAACTTCTTCTTCTTGATGAGCCGTTTGCAAACCTCGATGGCAATTTGCGTGAGGAAGTTGGTCATGAGCTTCGTGAACTCTTTCGAGGCGGTAACATGGCCGTTGTCTTGGTGACCCACGACCGAGCCGAAGCCTTTGCCCTGGCAGATCGTGTTGCAGTCTTCGCATCCTCATCAACCGAAATTGGTGAGTCCTCACTTCGGCAACTGGATGCGCCGCAGGTGCTCTACCGTTCTCCAAGAGACCTGGAGGTTGCGCGGTTGACTGGGCAGTGTTCTCTGCTGCCAGCGTCGGTGGATGCCGATGGAAAGCCCTCTCACAGTGGGCTGGCTTTCTCGCTCGGAAATCCGACCGAGGGTCCAATTGAAGTACTCGTGCGACCGGATGACTTTCACTTTCGGCCAAGTCCCAAGGGTCTTTGGTGCGTGCTACGGCGGGTGTATTCGGGGGGAGAATATTACGTTTGGCTTTCGGATGGAGCTGTGGAGATTCGTCTTCATATCCAAGAAGACCAGGCGCCATCCGTCGGTGACATGGGGCAACTCGAGCCGGTTCGGGCACTGTGGTGTTGGGCTAAGAGTCGGGGCTAACTTGCGAATGATATTGATTCTCAATATCAAAACACTAATAAAAACAAGGACTTAGTTGACTTTTGGCATCGGCGCAGGTACTTTTAAAAAGAGCCGAACACTAACCTTTAGGAGTTTTATTATGAAGGGTGATGCCAAAGTCATTGAGCACCTCAACAAAGTACTAGGAAACGAGCTTGTAGCGATCAATCAGTACTTCCTCCATTCTCGCATGTTCAACGACTTCGGACTCGATAAGCTCGGGGCGAAAGAGTACCACGAGTCAATCGACGAAATGAAGCACGCCGACCAGCTCATCGAGCGTATTCTTTTCCTTGAAGGCCTTCCGAACCTTCAGGACCTTGGAAAGCTCATGATTGGGGAGAACACGAAAGAGATGCTCGAATGCGACCTCAAGCTTGAGCACATTGCAATTCCCGACCTTCGCGACGCGGTCGAGCACTGCGAGAAGGTGCGGGATTTTGTATCCCGCGATCTCTTCAGAAGCATCTTGGATTCGGAAGAAGAGCACGTTGAGTGGCTCGAGACCCAACTCAAGCTGATCGAGCGGCTTGGTATTCAGAATTACGAGCAAACGCAGGTTAGCGCAAGCGACGCCTGAGGCTCGAAGACCTTCCGTAAATGGTCCCGGCCGGATTCTCCTCGTTCGAGGAGAATCCAGACGCAAGCCGCTCGCTCCTGATACGTAAGACTCTCCCAGGCATCTGTGAGTAGGTCTTCTAAAGATTCATTCGAGAGATTTACGAAAACCTTAGTGCGCTCCCGAAGACGAAACTCAATCAGGTCCGCGATATATTGATAGACATCCCGAGCGTGGTGCATGCATGCGCTCGCGTAGTTAGTCACGGTTATCGGAAGAGGTTGGGTGTCCGAACTGCCCGCCGTTCCGTACTCTAGCAGGCTCTTTAGCTCATGCCGCGTGTGGGTCACGATCAGAACGAATCGAAGAGCCTGGTGGCGGGTCTCACACTCCATCACGCGTGTGGGTTCGTTTGTCGCAATCTTCATTTTAGATTTCTCGGCCAGCGTGCGCTTCTGTTGGCACCAGCTTGAGCTCGAATTTTCGCGAGGGTCCCTGGATTTCAATGAGTCTCATCAGGCCAGTCGCCAGGGTAGTTGCCAGCTCGGCGCATACGGCTTGGTCCAGGTGGAGTGTAATTGGACCAACAAGAATATGAAGTACGCCATCCTCTCCTCGGTCTAGGCGAGTTTGGCTTGCCTCACTGAGTGTCTCTCTGATCTCTACGACATCTTCACTCACGACAAAGCTCCTTTGTGATAATGATAATGGTTCTCATTATCATTATTAAGAAGAGGATGTCGAGAGGATCATGCAAATGAGCCCCAAGAGAGGTACGTCAATTGATCATCTGGGATAGAGACATGCCAATTTCTTAAGTATTGAAATTATTAAGCATTTTAATCGGACTAAGCCTTCTTCACTGAGGCGGGCTCAGAGAAGACCCCTCGTGCGTGTAAATTCTCTTAAAATCCGCTAGCCAGGAAAGCTGATTGTGATAATGATTATCATAATTGATTGGAGAGCCCACATGTACGTGTGTATCTGTAAAAACGTAACCGACCGAGATATCCGACGCGCAGTCGCCGGTGGTTGTTCATCGTTTTCTGAGGTTCAGGCATGTACCGGCGTTTCAACGCATTGTGGGAAGTGTACACGCTTCGCGAAACTCGAAGTAGACGAAGCGCGGCGGGACCTCCAGTCAGAGCCTTCAAGATATGCGGGCTCATTGGCTCTTGCCCCGATGGGTGCTTAACCTCGCACCTGCGGCAGCCATTTAAGCTTCTATTGACTCCTAGCCAATTCAGTCTCACTCTTTCATGATGGGAATTCTGCGCATTGTCTCCGTATCATTAACGGCATCGCTCTTAGCTTGCAGTGCCCCAGATCCATCGATCACACCCGCCGAACTTCATATTAAATACGGTGGTATGCGTGATGCTGTTGAGAGCTACGTCAATCTCGAAGGAAAGTTCGTAGATGGTGAGTGGACTGAACACTGGGGAGATGGGGCACTCTTTGGACCGCTCTATGACCTGAGTGCATCGAGTGTTCATTCTGATACGCTTCATTACCAACGTGCAATTGAGGCTCTGGAGACAAACCGTGCACGTGTACTTGCTGCGGCACCCAATTTGACTGGGAACCTCGACAACCTTGAGACCCTCTCGATGTCGACATTATCTCTCATTGAGTCAGGAGCGCTGGTCGAATCATCGGAGCGCTATCGACTGGCGGCAGATGAGATGTTGATTGCACTTGAGAGCTTAGCGGAGCTTTATAAGGATTATCTTGAGATTGATGCCGGTGAATTTGCGGCAAATACCTATGGCCCAACGTCTCTTACAGCATTTCTCGCAACGGTCTATTTGAGCTACGCCCAAAACTACCCAGAGCATAATCAAGCGTATTACGCGCAGCGCGCCGCCGATGTTCTAGACCGTATCCATCGTAAAGTTTGGGATGAGGAGATGAGTGTCTACCGTTTTGCTCCGGGTGATGAGCGCCTCATGCTCTATCCAAATGTGACAACGATGGCAGCCCTCGCACGCGCGTATCAAGTGACGGGCGAGGGTCGCTTTTGGGAGCGTTTTGAGCAGACATTTAAAGGAATACAGGCCCTTAAGGATGATGATGGGGACCATTATCATTCGCCTTATAGTAAAGAGTCGATGGGCGCGACCGATGATGATTACACAACCCACTCAAGCCAAAATTACCTCATGCTGGCTGTGATTGTTGCCTTTCAAGTGAGTGGTGAAGAGCAGTACTTGCAGGAGATCGACATCCTCCTAGGCTTCTTAGAGAACCGTCTTCTTATCGGGGACCAGATTCTTCACCATTGGATGGATGGTCGAGCAGCAGCGGAACCCGACCCCTATATTTATTGTTTGGGGTGCAATGTGCAGACGCTCTTCATTCTCTACCAACTGGCTCTTCTCTAAAATCTGTACAGTATTCGTCTAATTTGTCTCAAAATACAGGATTTCAGACGCTTCAGCTCGATCACTTTCCGCAATTTTTTCTAAAAATACCTAACCAACTCAATTAGATCCGACATTTTTTGAAAAGTTTATTTTTCTACTTGTCAGTAGGCATTTAGGTGTCTAGGTTCTGCCCAAGTAATTGCTGTTCATGTAGTTAAAGGTGGGGACCATGACTCGAACGAAAACAAATTTAGGAGAGAGAGCCATCGTCTTAGGTGGCAGTGTCTCAGGCATGTGCTGCGCCAAAGTGCTCTCATCTCATTTCGATGAAGTGGTGATTTTGGAGCGGGATGCAATGCCGGCTGCTGAAGCCGAGCCGACCTTCCGACCAGGCGTATCTCAATCCCGACACCACCATGTCTTGTTGGCCAGAGGACGCGAGAACCTCTCGTCACTCTTTCCTGGCTTTGATGAAAGCCTTGCCGAAGCCGGCGCGCCGCTCTTGGATTACGCACGTGATTGCGCTCTTTTTTCGCCTATCGGCGGCGCACCACGCTTTGAGTCGGGCATTGGGATTCGTCCATGTCGCCGACAACTGGTCGATTGGGCGATTCGTCGTCACTTGCGAGAAGTCTCGAATGTCCGTTGGATCGACAAGGCGCGTGTTTCGGGACTCGCATTCTCCGAGGGTGAGAGAGCAGTTCAAGGCGTTAGATTTCAGCTTGGTTCAGTCGAGCGATTTCTCAGCTCCGACCTCGTTGTTGATGCAACCGGAAAAAATACGAAGCTGCCGAAATGGCTCAAGGAATTAGACCTTTCGGTACCAGAGGAAGAGGTGATTGACCCCAAGATGGGCTATGCCTCGCGCCTCTTCAAACCCGGTACCGACTTTAGTGCTGATTGGCGGGCAACCGAGGTCGCCGCGCAGGCTCCACAGAACCCACGCGCAGCGGGGCTTTGGGAGGTGGAGAATGGTCAATGGCTGCTTACTCTGATCGGAATTAACGGAACCTATCCTCCGACCGATGAAGAGGGTTTCGTTCAGTTTGCGAATGAACTCCCTAATAATCTCGTCGCGGATTTCCTGAGCACGGCCGAGCCTATAAGTCCGATATACGGGCACCGGGGTTCGAAGACCCGTCGTCGTGACTACGGAAAGATGAAGTCATTTCCGGATGGCCTAGTCGCAACGGGTGATGCGGTATGTTCTTTTAATCCTATCTATGGCCAAGGCATGACGATGGCTTCGCAAGGGGCACTCGAGCTCGACACAGTCCTGAAGCAGCGTGCATCGAAAGGTCTTAAAGGGCTTGCAAAAGTGTACCACCGACGTCTAAAGCGGGCAGGCCTCTCGGCTTGGCTCTTGGCGACCAGTGAAGACTTTAGATGGGATGCAACAACAGGTGGTGAGCCGGACTTGCTCACCCGGATCTCGTATAGATACCTTGATTGGCTTATGCCGATCAGTCCTTACAGCAAAGAAGTTGTTGGTGCCTTTTTAGGAATTGCCAATATGGTAACGCCTTCATACGCGTTATTCAGCCCGACAATTCTATTGCAGCGACTCGTACATCCGATTCGTCAGAAGCTTCAGCCCGAGCTTTTAACGGGTCACCTTTATCGTGAAGAACTCGGGGGAGACGTCACATGACCTCAATCAATGCAACAGAACTAAGCGTCCAGCGCATGCCTGCTCTGATCGACGCGGGTCGGGAACTGAGACTGCCGGTCAGTCAAGCTTTGCCTTTTCCTCAGCTATCAGACGCCGACAAACTCGATGCACTGCTCGAGTGGGGAAACCAGTCGAACGCCTACTTTCATCTTCAAGATGGAATTTCGCACTTTGGTTTGAAGGGGTTAGGCTTTATCAGCTTTTATCGCTATCAGGACCTCCTTGGCCCGGTCCATGTGACCTTTAGCCGACCGGTATGTGCACCTGAAAACCTGGCGACGTTGCTGGATGCTTACCATGACCTGGTCGGCGTTCCGACAATCTTTGCCGGCCTCGATGAAGCGTCAGCCAATGACCTGAGCCATCGCGGTTATCGGTGCAATGATATCGGCTCAGAGTATACGCTACCGACTCAAAGTTACGAAGTCGCAGGAAAAGATAAGAAATGGCTCCGCCGTGTCGCGAATATGGGCAAGAAGGGCGTTGTCGTAAAAGAACTCTCGTGGGCTGATGTCGACGACGAACAGGTGCGTGCTATCTCAGATGCTTGGCGGTCGACTAAGCAAATCAAGACACGGGAACTTAAGCTTATGACACGTCCTCCCGTCTTTGGTGACGAGTGGGGGGTTCGGAAGTTCTTCGCGTTTAAAGGTGATGAGCTCTTGGGGTACCTCTTCTGCGACCCGTATTTCAAAGATGGTCAGGTCGTCGGTTATACGACCAACATCACGCGGGCAAAGCCCGGTGTGAAGCCCGCTGGCGTACAAGATTTCTTGGTGCTTGAAGTTATGAAAAAACTCAAGGCCGAAGGGGTTCCTTATCTAGCACTTGGCTTATCTCCGCTGCACGCGATGGAAGAGTCAAAAGGCGAGAGTAAGCTTTTGCGCTGGGTCTTGAACGGCATCTATCATTACGGCTCGAAGCTCTACAGCTTCAAGTCGCTTGGCTTTCATAAACAACGCTTTAAGGTACCCGGTGAAAAGTCTTACGCCGCGATCCGCGATGTCGGACCACTGCGGGCAGCCTGGGTGACTCTCAAGGCAACCAACGCACTTTAGGAACAAACATGTCGAATACAAACTCAAACAACTATGGCGTTGTCGCCAAAATCTATGACGCTTTGGGGCATATCTATAGCGGCGGCCAAATTCGAGCGTCTAAAGCGGCACAGCTAGATGTCATCGAGCCTGGTCAGCGCGTTCTCTATGCCGGTGCTGGTGGTGGCGAAGATGCGGTGATGGCAGCCAAGCAGGGGGCAATCGTCACTGTCGTTGAGTTGTCGCCGGAGATGGTTGAGCAGTGTCGACGTCGCTTCGAGAAAGCGGGGGTTGACGGTCAAATTGAGCTGGTTGAAGCCGATATCATGACCTTTAAACGGGACCGAGCTTACGATGTCGTTGTTGCTAATTTCTTTTTGAACGTCTTTAGCATGTCGGTCATGCCGTCCGTGATGGACCATCTGGTCTCTTTACTAAAGCCCAATGGTTATTTCTTGATCAGCGATTTTCGTCCCTTAGAAGGCAATGTGCTGAACCGTAGCTTACACTTTCTATATTACGGTGCAGTGGCTCTTTTCTTTCGGATTGTATCGAATAATCCGTTCCACCCAATCTACGACTACCGAGGTCTCTTGCCCGAAGCGGGACTCAAACTTCAGGAGACGCGAGATTTTCGCCTCTTCGGAATGGGGCCGGCTTGGTACCGTGGACTCTTTACCAAGAAGTTAAGCGCTGAACGTTCGGCTTAAGCTCACCTAGTTTAGAGATTTTACATCAAGCGTACAAAAAGAAATGGCGGCCCGAGGGCCGCCATTTTTATTGGTCCTTTACTGTGGGTATCTGAGTTCTTACTCGCCACCTTCATCTGAGCTTGAGTCGCCCCAAGTTCTGATCTCCGTGTTGAAGTAAAACACACTGAAGTCATTGTTAAAACCGAGCATCTGAAGCTGCCCGCTCTCCGCGGTTGGATCCGTGAAGAAAATGATTCGGCGTGAAGTATCTGCCATTGTGGCTACCAGCTTGTAATCGGCCCAGTCATAACCCGGGTCGTTATCAAGGTTGATTTCCTCCATGGCGAATTCAGTAAACTCTTGCCACTCATAATTGTTGAACTGGTCGGTGTACGCGCCAGTTGCTGGAGAACCAGCTGCAGCATCCCAACAGTCAAGTCGTAGTGTCACGTCTTGAGTGTCGGCATCATCTGGAAGTGGTGTCTCGATGGTGAGATCGACACACTCTGGCTCCGGCTCTGGTGGAAGGAGGACTGCATCAATTTGATGAATCACACCGTTATCCGCGAAGATATCGGTGACCGTGATCATCGCATTGTCAATCATCAGACCGTCAGGACCGTTGGTAATTGTTAGCTCAGTACCCAGCAGTGTCGGTACCGCTAAGGAGTCGCTATCAGCGAGTCCAGCGAGTACCGCTGCCGCGTCAACATTTCCTGAATGCACGTGGTGCAGGAGGATGTTGGCAAGGTCTCCGGTTGGGTCAGCGAGGAGTGTATCCAGCGTGCCTTCCGGAAGTGCTGCGAAAGCATCGTCCGTTGGTGCGAACACTGTGAACGGCCCCTCTGCGCTTAGGTCATCAGCCAGACCTGCTGCCACAACCGCGGCCTCAAGCGTGCTGAATTGAGGTGACTCAACCACCAGGTCAACGATGGTGCCGAGTGGTGGCTCAGGTACTACGAACTCAAGCAAGCTTCGGCCGGTATAGCCGTCGGTGCTCTCGCCCGCTGCAAAGTCTCCAAAGACTCGAACCTCTACTTCGCAGCCGCCATTATCGCCGGCGTCGAAGATACCGAAGTTGTAGGTTCCCGGCGCAAGGTCGAAGTCGAGTGCGATGTACTCATCGGCCTCGCTTGCTGCACCCTGTCCATCGGTCACGAACATGAAGTCTTCGTCGAAGAGACCCCATCGGATTTCTTCGAAGTTCTCATCACAGCTGAGCCAGACAGTGGTGTTTCCACATTCTGTCACATCGCCGCCCCAAGTACCTTCGCAGTCTTGCTCACAATCGTTGGTTGGGTCGCTGTCACACGTTCCACACTCATCGAGGAAGCCATCATTGCTCGGGTCGTTGTCACAAACACCGCACTCATCTAGCTGGGCGTCACCGCCGAGTACGCCGTTGCAGTCTTCAACTTGACCTACGGTAAAGCAGTACTGCCCAAATGAGCCGTCTACCGCGACTTCAACCGCATCTTGCGAACCGACGTTCACGAGTGCCGCGAGGCCACCATCACCGAATGAGTCGTAGAGGTTCAGACAGAATTCGCCGAATGGTAGTTCAACTTCTTCGACATATGTTTCATTGGAACCCGCACCAGCACTGGAAGGTGTACCACTTGCCACGACTTCGTCGTTCGCATCGGTCACCGTCCAAGATGATTCATTTGGGTAACTGTCCGTTGTGAAGCGCGCAACCAAGGTTTCGCTTGGACAGTTATTGGTTGGATCATCATCACAGGTACCGCATGCATCGACGGTGGCGGTTCCGCCCGGTGTTCCGGCGCAGTCCTCAACACAGTCGTTGGTTGGGTCATCGTCGCAGACGCCACAGAGGTCCTCGGTAGCGCTACCGAACGGTGTTCCCGCGCAGTCAGATCCGATGGTGAAGCAGATCTCCGCTTCGGAACCGAAGCTGCCATCGGTGCTGCCGAGCTCAAGGGTGTCTTCGCCGACAATTGTGGTGAGGGTTGCGGCAAGGCCACCATCGCCCCAGCTATCACGGACATAAAGGCAATACTCACCATCCTGAAGTTGGATATCCACCGAATCAGTTGCGAAGTTATCGGATGGAGTACCTGCCTGAACTGATTCGCCCGCTGAGTCTAGGATTTCCCAAGATGACTCATTGGCGTAGTTATCCGCCGTGGTTGTTAAAGTAACAGTTGCGCCGGTGGTGCAATCGTTGGTTGGATCATTGTCGCAGGTGCCACAGTTATCCAAGGTCGCATCGCCACCGAATTCTCCGTTGCAGTCTTCAACACAGTCATTGGTTGGGTCATCATCACAGGTGCCACATTCATCCAAGCGGCTTGGACCGAACTCGACATCTGCACAGTCAAGACCAATGACAAAGCAGAACTCGAGTTCTGAGTTGTAGTCCCCGGTCCAGGTTGCTAGCTCAACGGTCTCTGCTGCTGAGTTAACCACGGTCATGTTGCCCGAGATACCGCCATCGTAGAACCGGTCACGGATGTAGAGGCAGTACTCACCTTCGACGAGACTGACAGTGTAGCTATCGGTCGCGTTGTTGGCAGATGGTGTACCGGTTGCAACTGATTCGCCATTCGCGTCCAGGATCTCCCAAGATGACTCAGAAGCATAGTTGTCCGCTGTTGTCGTAATGAGAACATCGGTGGACGGGCAATCATTGGTTGGGTCATTGTCACAGGTTCCGCACGCATCAAGTGTTGCATCCCCGTCTAGGACTCCGTTGCAGTCCTCAACACAATCGTTGGTTGGGTCTGCATCGCAGACACCGCATGCATCGTTGAAACCATC
>JAYYQC010000362.1:0-10000 GCA_036128675.1 Myxococcota bacterium
AGCTTTGGTAATTCGATTGAAATTCACATTTAAGCCGGATTTTTGCCTTTGAGGAGATGGCGATGCAGATTCGGATTATGAGCCTGTCATTGCACCTTATCGATGAGTTACGTCAGCGTCTAAAGCAAGATGCCTCTATCGCGGTACGCGCTGGTGAAGACGCCCGCCATGCTGCCCAGCACTCCACCACTGCGATGGAAAAGAAGGAAGATAGCCGAGTGATGATCGAGCAGAGCAATCTTGCTTTTGCTCAGTCTCGCCGGGCGGAGCGGGCGCTTACCCAGCTTAAAGCCCTCGATACACTACTTGAAAACGGCGTGCCTGCGTATTCGAGTAACGACCGCGTCGGTCTCGGTGCGGTAGTGGAGGCAGTGAGTGAAGACGACGATGGGTTTTATGGACGCACCTTTGTGATGCTGCCGGTCGGTGCCGGTGAGGAGCTCACCGGACCAAGTGGTGACGGTATTATCACCGTGCTCACGCCTCAGTCACCGGTCGGTCGTGCGATGCTGGGTAAAGAGGTTGGCGACTTCGTAGAAGTTGCGGTTCGCGACGATGCGCGGGAATGGGAAATCGTCGAGCTCTGCTAGTCGTTGGCAAATGCCCAGCCATCCCTCTCAATTTTACCTTTGCGTAGGCCACCTCTGGCCGAGGTTTCGACGATAAAATCTGAAAAGACCGCGATAAAGTCCTCAACTGCCTTATCGCTGACGGCCTCGTCTTTTAACGCGACCATTGTCTCCATGGCCTTTCGGACACCGGTCTCAAGGTGCTGGTGCTCTTCGGGGAGCGCTTCAATCATATCCGCAAACTCTTTGGCGGCATTGCTCTCTGGATTGGCCATGTTGATTGCAAGCTTCTTGATGTTTTCTCGGTTCTCTTTTTGCAAACACCACATCGTGAAATCATGTTTCCAATCGCCACCGGCCAGCTTGAAACCATTACACTGGGTTTGAACATAGGTAATTGTCGCGTTGCCAATCCACTCAGCCAAGTTGACGCTGTTGGCCTTTTCAACCCCAACGCTCATGGTTCCACCCGTTGTACCAAGTGGAATGTCGCTCACTTCTACGCCGGTAGAGGATGCGCCGGTTAAGCGTGCATATTGGAGTGCCATGGCGTGAGACTTAATAAAGTTAAGTTCGATGGTACCGGATACCGAGGAACCGATTTCCAGCCCAATACCATCTACAGTTGCTTCACCTTTCGTTAAAGTCTTGAGACCTTCGGCGGTAAAGTTAGCAATCGCCTCGGGGGTTGAAAGACTGGTTGGATCAGCGGCCTGGAATTTCTCGATAAGTGATGGAACGAGGTCAGTAAGCTCCGCGCCTGCAGTTAAGCTGATATTGAGATAAAGTCCATCATTGTCAGGATTAGAGTTATTCTCGATTTCTTCAATCTTAACCGCGACCTCACTCGAGAGACCATTTGGAAGCTCCGCATTGACCTTAAAGGTTAGATTCTGTTTGGTGCCCGATTTAATAATCTCGGTCTCGAGGTTCTGACGCTGAGCGCGATTGAGCTTAATGGGTGGGCTCTCAAAAAGCTCATCGTAGGTAGAGAGGTCGAGTTTTGCGAACTGCTCAGGTGTTGTGTTTTCTTGCAGGGTTTCCAAGAGGAGTGCGTAGGTTTCAATGGACCGCTTCACATAGTCGGCTCGGTTGGATACGCCTCGCTCATTTTGGTACTCATGCTTGATATTTTGGAGTCGAGCCTCAGTTGGACTCTTGTAAATCATACTCCAGGGTCGCTTAAGATTGTCGTACCCTTGAACCATCTCGCAGTAATGTGAGAACACGCCGCTGAGCCGCGCAATCGCGACGACCGATTCTTGAACCTTGACATTTGCATCAGGCTCTTTATCCAGGTCCGCTTTGAATTCGTCCAGTGTTTGGTAGCGAGGGAAGTCTCGCAAGCTGTGGTTGAGTGGATTACTGCGGTCGATGACGTCGCTCAGGTTGCCGATGTTGGCTTTGAGCATATCAAAGAGATTGACCGATTTATACCACGTGGTTCGAGCCATGACACCGGTGACACCGGCTCCTACGCCTACCGATTCAAGACCAGCCTTGAACGACGCACTCAGGCTTCCGGCGACGGTCCGGGTCTGGACGGGCTTTGGTTTGATGCGTTTTGGGACAAAGACTTTATCGTTCGGATCAAGCACCGAAAACTTATGAGCGACTTGGTTGAACCGGTCGACCCGTTCCTGAGCGGCGAGAGATTTCTGATTGGCATCGCGGGCAACCGACCGGTCTTTCAGATTCGAGGAAATGCCCGGCATACCACGGAAGAGTGCAAGCATGAGGTCTTCTTCATGAAACCGCACAAAGTCTTCGACGTTTTTAAATGTTTTACCTGCAACGACTTTGGCACCAAGCTTTCCGCTGATTTTAAAGATGCCCACATCGCCACCTGCTCCAACGCTGAGGCCAACTGCATTACCTTCTCGGATCCGCCGGTCGTCGTTACCGGTCACGGACTTAGAAACCGAGAGGTCTACTCCCAGCTTCACGGCGGGGCCGACACCCCAGCCTGCACCAATGCTGAGGGAGGTAGATGTTGAAGTGCCACCTTTCTCGAAATCCTTGAGCTGCTGCACAACGGTTTGAATCGTATCTTCTTTGATAGCGTTATAAATCGCCGCATCCAGAATGACCTTAAAATCACCCATGAACGCCTCGGCATGCGCGCTGTCTAGATTTGGAATAATCTGGGTGTCGACGATCCGTTGTAGCTTCACCAGTTGGGCAATCTCATTATCGGGGTCACCGGTGATGGCATTGATCTCGCTCGTGAGTTCATCAAGCTTCTTGAGAGTGTCGCTACTTCCGATTCCGGTGATTCCCTTGTAGGCCGCAAAGATACCCAAAGAGAGGATGGAGTAGAGAATATCAAGCGTCGACCACTGATTGTTCTCCCTGGCGTGAAGCGCAACTTTGTCGAGGCCCTGCGTAATTTCAGTGAGGTCCACCTCGCCCAGCGCCGCATCGTCATAATTATCGCCGAGATTCGACAGCGTTCGATAAAGATTCTCAAGCTCTCGATTGGTCGTTTTCCAGTCGCCGCTTTCGGCGGCAGCCATCGCTCCGCCGGAGAGCGTCGCAATTTGCTCAATCTCGCTCTGCGGTATAGGGCCAGTCGCTCGGAGTTCCGGTCCCGACGTATTCATGCCAATCGAATTTTGAAAGCGCATGAGAGCGGTGGATGCTTGCATTTGATAGGAGAGCTTATCGGTTAAGTCGCGCTTTAAGTTGTTGAGCGTGCCGCCGAAAGCGAGACCTGGCTTTACGTCGATCGCGTAGGTTGCAGCCAGACGCTCTAGCTCAATGTCAACCTGACTCGTTGCAAGGTCGGATTGTGCACGCAAGACGTCATTAAGCCCTCGAAAGGTAAAGCCAGCGTCGACAGCATCTTCGGTGACATAGGCTGAGATAGGCTGGTTCGGGTCTCGCGAGATAAGATTTGGCCGGTCGGCCTGTGACACCAATGACCTTAGAACGAGGAGAGCGGCTTTGGGGTCGATGCCCTCTGGTAGCTGTCGTACCGCTACGTCGGGTGCAACCAGGGCCATCCTTGCGAGGGATGCCAGTGCGTCTGGCGTCTCGTTAAGGGACTCTAAATGAGCTTCCAGTTTCTCCTGAGCTTCATCGTAACGTGGAGCCAGCAGTTCTCCCGCTCTGCCCAGCGTCGCATGGTTCAGTACAAGCTCTTCACCGAATTCACCTTGAAGGGTCTTAAGAATCGCTTGGTCCGCTGCACTCAGGCTTTCAGGGCTCTCTCGTCCCACGATGATATAAAGCGCATCAAAGAGTGGTTGGTTCACGGGAGTCTCGGTGAGTAGCTTGTCTTCGCTCGCGCTCCAGTCGAGGTCTAAGGGCTCTCCACGTGGTGTTTTCGCAACCGTTTGCTCGATGTTTTCATAGGCGTTGAGCTCTCGGTCGGATCGCTGAGTGATGGCACTCTCCCAGCCGCCAAGATTTGCGAGATACTGGTCTTGAAGCGCCTCAAGGTGATTGGTCAGCGTAAGGACATTCTGGTTGTTGTAGGTCGGCTTGGGAGAGTAGGCGAAGGCTTCATTGGCGAAGCTTTCCTCGTCAGTCGTGAGAGGGTTTTGTGCAAGATTCAGGGCTTTGACTGCATTGAGAACAGCAGGGTCGTCGACAACCTTACCATCGATCTGAAGGTTGGGTGTCTGACCATGCACAAAGAGCTTGGCCGCATCGGTAAGCTTATGCTCAGCATGAGATTGAAAGAGGTCGTAGAGGGTCGCATCTGCGCCTTCGTAGTAGCGCGTCTGCTCCTCGATCATCGTCTTGAGATTAGGTAAGGCCTCGAGCTCACGCTCGACGTAGCCCACATCACTGTGCAGGAATCTCTGTAGCATCGTCGAGGCGGCGACCGGGTCGCCAACATCCCAGCGTTTCCCGGAGACATTGGCTCCTACGAGCTCGTTGAGGGCTGTGGTGCTAATCTTCGGTGGTTCATCCACGGCAGCGGTCTTTGTGGCTTTCCCGGCTTTTGCAGTGGGCGAGACGAGCCCTTGATCACCCGCACCTTTAGCCTCGGACCCTTTCGACTTTGCCTTCTCCATCGCGTCGTTTGTATGCGGCGCTACCTTCGCAGTCTTCGTTGATTCAACGGGCGAATCTTCCGATATATTCGGCTCGTTGACCGTCGATGGGACCGAAGTTGTCGTCGGTGGGAGCTTGATTGTCATGGATGTCGTCCCGCGGCTAAATAAGTGTCCTCTCAAGTCTACTCGGCTCGGTCGCGTGGATTCAACACTCAAATAAATCACAAACCTTCGACCTACATTCCCTTACAGGTACGCGGGTCAAGAAGGATGTCAAAGAGAATAGAATGGGATGGGGTCGCGCGCTGGTTGCCCGCGACCGTCGAAGGATGGGTGAGGCTCGCCTAGAGGCCCAATTCAAACATCTTATAGACGCCTTCTAGAACCCATGGGGCAGCATTTTCACCGACACTGTTGTCTTCGCCATACTGACCATCCTCGTAATACGCGCGAGGTCGAACGACATCGTATTGAGCCTTCGGGATAATGTAGCCGATTGAGTCGTTGCCTTGATTGACGACGAGCTTAAAAGCGTCGTCTCGAAGCGTCGAAATCAAGGATACTTCGGTAGGTGCATCTGGGAAGTCACCGCCTTCAGGTCTCTCTGCAAGGCTGATCCCATTTTCTTGTTCGAGCCAGAGCTCCGGATAGAGTTCGCCGGGCACAGTAAGCATATCAACTGGTCCGATGTTGAGGACGTTTACCTCAGTGTCGAGCTTGATTTCACCGTCGAGGATATCGTCGTAGCCGAGGTCTTGAAGGTCGAGGCCCTCGATGAGCTCGTTGGTCTCAGTATCGTAGGCACGACGGGTCAAGAGTCCGACAATAAGAGCCAAGGCGAATTTGGGATTGGTGGTTTTTACGAAGAAAGGCTGTCGTCGAAATCCGATAGTGATATCGTCAAAGGTCTGAGCATCTGCACCATCAAGGGCATTGATCAGTTTGGTGGCAACACCTTCGCCTACAACCTGTGCGCGGTCGAAGGTACCCTGCTTACACGTATCGTTGCCCTCTGTATCGGGACAAATATTGAGCCCAATGGTAGTCATGAGACCGCCCATATTCCCGCTGATGTAAACCGCAGTTGAGCCAGGGTAGTGGGCTTCAAGCTTCTCACGGGTGAAGTGGGGAAAGTCCGAAGTGATGAGTGTATTGCCTGCCCCAAGTGCCTCTGGGTGATTACCCCAGTTTACGAGGGTTGCAATGACGCTTTGGTCTGCGCCGACGAAGTTAATGCCATAGAGTGATTGCTCGACAACGATTGGCTCTCGGGTGTCTGCAATATATTCGGGCGCTTCGGTTCGAGCGATTTTCATCGTCGCTACTTCCTGTGACTCCTTGGCATTGCGAAGTGCTTGAACAGTCTTTTCGAGAATGAAATCGATGTAATTCGCGTCGTATCCAGTCTCAAAGTTGGTTGCACCCCAGAGTCCCATGGTATCCGGACCTTCGTGTTGGTGCGTTGAACTCACCATGATGTGGTCAAAATCAAGACCGGCAGCCGCAGCATTCAATCGAAGCTTCACGACATCGGGATGAAAAAATCCAACGAGGTCATAGCTAACAATCGCATACGAAACGTCGCCTTGCTCTAAAGTGATAACCCGAGCCCACACGTCGTCGTGGACACCGGTTGCTGCGCGACCAGCGGAAAAGCCAGCGACCCACACTGGATCCCATTCGCCGTTGCCGTTCAGGTCTTCGAAGACCTCATCGCCGTCGCATTTGCCATTGCCGTTGGTATCTTCCCACGTCTCGATGGCCGGTGTGATTGCTACAGCTGACGCACCAATGAAGAGGTCGCCTGTTGCGTTTTGACAGCCGGCACTACCGGGACATACGAGCTCAGTCGCTTGTCCAATCTCGTCGACGATGTTGATGCTGTTCATGCCGCCCAAGTCCTCAGTCGCTTTCGAGCAAGCTGCCGTGGAAATGAACGCGGTAATAGTTATCAGTCTTTTAGCCCAGCTAATCTGAAAGTGTCCCATCCTAAAACTCCTCGTTGTGATCTCATAACGAACCTTGATGACCGAATGCGTCTACCAATGAGCAGCCAGCGGCGGTGCTCGGTGCCTCGATCTGATGATTGGTATCAACCGTCGCTTCGATGGATAAACCGTCGTCGCAGGTTAACGTGATCTGGGTTCCTGGGATAAGCGGAGCGGCAGCGGCTGGTCGGCCCGGTGCTGACCTAAGCCGAAGCCCGAGAGGCGCTTCTGCATAAGCAAGCGTGAGCTTGTCATCCGCTGGGGTGACAATTATTTCTCCGGGGAGAACTTCAAAAGAAGGCAGTTCTAAGCGGTAGGGGACTGGCTCATTCCCCGCGCTGTTAAATTTCTGTCCTTCAACAACAAAACGATAGGTTCCGAGTGGAATTTGGGCCCAACCACTCTCGCCGACACCTTCACCGATGGCCTGCCATGTGAGGGTCCAAAAGTGTCGACGTTCGATGAAGAGGTCGCTGGTCTTCGCCGGCGACGGGGTATGACTCAACATAATGCCTGGGCCATCTGAATTTGCGACCTTACCATCACCGAGGTTGATGGTCGAAAAGCCGTTTTCACCTTGGAACTCCAGCGTGACGATTGGGTTATCAACACTCACATCACCACCTTCAAAAGCGGCGTAGTAAAACCCATTCAGTGCACGAAGCGTCTCGGGTGGATTCAGAGGGTCGAAACTATTGCGCGGTAATCCCGCCGGAAGAATAAAGAACTGCTCATCAGGAAGGGCAGTTGTGACCTGATTGCCCGCCTCAGGTGTTACATGTTGCGTTTCCTCGAACGCTTCAAATCCAACCGGGTCGAGAGAGGTCGTAACCGGAACAGTGAGGTCATCGGTTCGGATCACCATGTCTTCAAGACCGCGCTCGGCGAGGGGCAACGTTGCCTCGAGGAGGTACTCGGCTTGAAGTGGACCCCAGATATTGATGCCGGGCTCATAGCCACCGGCGAGCCAGTCTTCGATGGTCATGAAATAACCTTCGTGGTCGTTGGCGAACCCGACAATGATACCGGCGTCGTAGCCCAAATCACGAATATAAGCTTCGGCGCGGTATCCGAAGAGTGTGCAGATTTCGCCAGGAACAAACATCATGCCGACTTTAGCGCTCTCGAGTGTGTTGACGGTGTCACCATCGATGGAAGTCATGGGTATCCCGTCGAACTTTGCAAAGCCCATAACGGTGGTCGTCATACCTGGTTCAATTGTCTTCGGCCCATTCTCGGTTTGGGTAAAAATCGCCTCATGGTCCATCTCGTAGAGGTCGGTGAGAAGGTCACCAAATTGGTCAACTAGGACACAGTAGCGATAGGGGGCAGCATCGGTTCCGTTAAGTCCAAACCCAAGGGCCGCGAGTAGGGAACCCGCGCCTGGCTCACAGAGGCCGCCACCCGTTGGTGCTACAAACTCATCAATGAGCTCAAGAACTTCGCCGTTATCATCATAGACGATGTCGTCAGGCTTCATGGAAGGGATACTGTCTTCGTCAAACTCATGTTGCTTGTAGCGAAAGTTTTTAGTGCCGCGTCGGTTAACAGTGATTTTCTCCAACGATTGGGGAACCGTAATATACACCGAGTCCATCTTCATGGGTTCGCCGGTTGTGACGATTGCCTCGACTGCACGCTTTACCTTTGGCGGGGTAATTCTAGAGAGGCGGTCAGCTGAAGCGAGGGCTGGGCCATCATCGACGGGCTTTACATCTCCGGCATAGCCTTGGAGGAAAACGACTGGTAAGCCTTCGAAGGCTGCGCTGATGCCATGGACAACCGCACCGGCAGCATCCCAATGTGCCCAGAGATTGTCCGCATTAAAGAGTGTACCGTGAATCCCAAAATGAATGCCCAGGGCTTTGAGTTCACCTGCAGCGTTGTCTACGCGAAGAATGTGCGCCCGCGGGTCTTTAAAACCTTCGCCGGTAGGCTCACCGGTCAGGTCGGTGAGAAGGTCGTTGGCAGGCCGTCGGTCGGCGAAGATAAGGTCGTCGCCAATCGGGTCAAAGTCTTCGACCACGCCTAGTCCAATTTTAGCCGGCTCCAGGTCAGCGTAAGCGGCCATGGAAACCTCGACCATTTGGTCGACGATACGATGTGCGATTCGAGGGTCGAAGCGGTCGAACCCCGGCGCGAAGTGCATGCTTCCGTGATGGCCTGCGTATCCTGAATGGGTATGGTTCACCGCGAAGTGAACTTGGCCAACCAGATCAATGCCTGTACGCTCGCTTAGCTCGCGCACAACCTCGTGCAGAATTCCATCAAATGCCGCGCCTAGGTCCGCGGTGATGAAGACGAGATGACGGTCGTCGTTGGTCAACCAGAGGACATCAAGCGCGATGCCGGTTGTAGCACCGACACTCGGGAAGAACTTATGCGCCCACGGCGAAGTTCGGCGGTCGGCAGGTTGTGTCGCACTTCCGCCACCCAGACCTAAATTGACATCACGCGCGGTGAAGGCACCAAGCGGAACACCGATTGGGACACGTAAAAATGATTCGGCAACACCGGCTCTCGGTGAGCCAGCAGTCAAGCTGATCGGCGTATACGTGTCGTCGTCTTTAGTGCAGCCGACTGCCATCCCCAGGCAGAGCGCGACGATTAAAGGTCTGTGAAACATACTGGCTCCCCCAAATACAGCCTAGAGGCTCAGATCGTAAGATAGTCTTAATTGCACGGTGTACATCAGGTCGTCGGCCTGCAACCCAGCCTTCGCAACTGGGATACGGTCGGTGACATTCGCGATACCGGCTTCGAGAGAGAGTCCCATCTTGCCGGCGAATTTACCTTTGAGAGCCATGTCGACCTCCCAGCCAAGATGCGATGCGGTCGCGATATCATCCTCAGATGCACGCTCGACGTTTTCTTGGCATCGGGCACTCGCGTCATCTCGACTACAGCGGATGGTGTCGCCGTCCGGCTGGTCTGGCCATGCCATCAAGAATGCCCCAATGACTTGCCAATCTTGGTTGAGGGCGTAGCGTACGTTCGGAAAGATATAAGTTGAGTTGTAAACGCCACCGTTGCTACCCAGGGTTGTACTCAGGCTGTTGTAGCGAGACACTCGTGAGAGGACTTCGTCGTAGAGAATAAGTCCGACATTGTGGTCCGGACTCAGAGCTCTGCCACTGAAAGACTCGTCGAATACATTGCCATCGCCCGAGGCATAGCCATGCTCCATCCACAGCTCCAGGTCGCCTAGTTCGTAGCCAAGTCGGCCGACGTAGCCTTGAATCGCAGCAGTTCTAGCGTATTGGTCTGTGGCTTTATCTGCGTTCGGGATCGGTAGGGCGCGGGTATCGCCGCTGATGTTGACGTATTCAAACTCCAGATGTGTGTTCCAGAAATGCGCCTTGATATAGGCATCGGTAATAAGAATATTCGAGTCTGTTTCATTCTGACTGCGAACAACGATGTAGCTACCAGCAGT
>JAYYQC010000363.1:0-10000 GCA_036128675.1 Myxococcota bacterium
GAGGTCGCCCTTTTCACCGAAGAGCTCGATGTCCTCGCCTCGGTACACAATGACGTAGACCATCTCGGAGACATCGTCTTTTGAATCTGCCCACCAAAGGTCATCCCGGTCGCTTGCCTGTCGGCCCTCGTCGGTAACGTCGAGGTCTTCGGTGACGCCGTCGCCATCTTCGTCACAGCGAGCCGAGAAGCCAGCCTCTCCTTGAGCAATTCCACCGCGGCAGTCGCCGCGATACGTGGCCAGTGGATCGTCGACGAG
The DNA here is from genome assembly GCA_036128675.1 of Myxococcota bacterium. Classification (GTDB taxonomy): domain Bacteria; phylum Myxococcota; class XYA12-FULL-58-9; order XYA12-FULL-58-9; family JABJBS01; genus JAYYQC01. The sequence goes on from JAYYQC010000363.1 coordinate 259, forward strand.
GCGGTCATAGGCAACGGCGATGAAGAGAGGGATTTCGGAGTCCTCTTGCCCCATGATCTTCTGAGCAATGGCGATCGGACGGGTTGCGAATAGGACCCGGTCGTAGGTCGTGTAGTTTTGGTTATCACCGAAGAGGTCGTCATGACCATTGCCGTCATTCGCCAGGAGCCCCATGCCCCAATTGCTCGGCATGCGGCCGACGCGCATAACACCGACGGGTACCTTGAACTCCACCCAAGCCCGACGAAGCGCGATACTATCGGTTTCGAGCCCGGTCGCGCTTGTATTACTTGGGTTGCCGGCAAAGAGGGCAGTAGAGGCGAGCCCCGCGTTATCTCCCCAGAGCACGCCATTCATCGCATCAATGTCCAATGAGAGCTTAGCCAGGTCTCCAAACGCGAAGGTCGGCTCGAGCTTGAGGCGATGGGTCATGATGCTTGGATTAGCAACCGCTTGGCCGCCCCCGATGGGCTCAAAGAAGTTTGTAAACGATTTGTAGCGGGTCTGATAATAGCCCCCGAGACTAAACTCGACCGCTGGTTCGTTTTCAGCCGCTTCCTCAGTTTGAGGAGCTTGAGCTAGACCTGTAGACGAGAGTCCCCAAACGAGGAGCCCGGTTAAATACGTTCTCAACATGGTAGACCTCTTATTGTAGGCAGCTTTGAGGATAATAGACGCCGCCCTCGATCCCTGCGAAGACGTTTCCGATATTGACACTGTCACCAATCGAGGTGAGGTCGGTCGTACCTAAGACGACTTCTGTGCAATCTTCGCCTTCACAAATATTACCATAGACCTCGATGGTCACAGGTCCGACTGGGAGATTGAATACGACCCAGCGTCCGTCGGTGTTTGTGTAAGAGCGGTTACTACGTCGCGTTGGTAGACTCGCATCGTTGAAGTAATAGTCACGGGCATCGGAGAGGACAGCGCCACTCGAATCTTTCACCCGTGCGCGTGCGTTGAGAACTGGATCCTGATTGCAGTCGTAGATTGTTCCGGCAACGAGCGAGGATGTCTCGCTGGTTGACTCATTGAGAATTGCCTTGATGCTGGCCGCGGTGAGTGACTCAACCACTGTGACTTCAGCATCCGGATTTTCGGGGTCGATAACGAAATTCGCTTTGTAGGTCAGCTCGGTATCAATCGTTCTAACTGCTAAGGTCGTGAGCGGTTGGCAGCTCGGTAACTCGACCGTGAGCACGCCGTCATTGCCGGTCATGCCCGTAGCATCGGGTTCGCCGTCAGTCGAGTTGTCATACCAGAATGAGATGTCTACTTCGGCAGAGTATTCACCGTCGTCACCGCCGAGCGGCACACCGAGCAAGGCGCTGGTAACGGTTGCTCCGGTCTCAGCCTTCAGTGTTTGCTCCAGCCATGCCTGGCCAGGTTCAAAACAAGAAAAGTCACCGACCAGTGCTGGAAGAACATCGTTCTCTTCACTACCGGTTGCATCAGTGCCTGAGCTGTCGTCAGCACTACCGCATGCACTTATGAGACTCGCGCTGCAGAGCAACGCCCAAATTCGCTTCTTCGACATCGTTTTTCCCCCACGGAAACCAAAATCCCCATCATGACGTTGCGCCATGTAGGTGCATATACGTCAGTTGCCTACTCAAAAGTCAATATGTTGAAGTTTCAAAAATTCACATATCGCTCGGAGTCTGGTTGAAGAAATAGGGGGCTTGAGAGATGGAATCAACCCTAGGAGGGCGCTAAGTCTATGATTTTCGGTTGGTTATAGCTTTGATCCTGGCACGGCCTTCTTTTGACCACTTTGGTGCCTGCGCTGCGCAGACCTAAGGTAAATGCGCTCGGACTTGCTGAGTTTTGGCAGCTCTAACTTACAGAGTCCAAAGGCATCCAAAAGGGCAGTTTTCGATTGCCAGTCGGGCGTTTGGTGGGTGATGCCCGCGAGAATTTGGGCGAGGCCTGGGGTGCAACGTCCTTCATGCACGTAGCGATAAAGGTCGAGATAAGCCTTGGCCTCCTGCAAGCCCGGCGCGCGCGTTGTAGAGTCGTGTCGACCGATCGACCAGTGCCATGGTTCCTTGGAGTCTTGTTCCTCATGCGAGAAGAGAAAGATGAGCTGTGGCTTAATACCGACCGCCTTAGCTCTGGCGTTTGAAACAGGTCTGGCGACAATCTCCTGAGCGGCTGGGAGCCCCTTGAGCGTCTCTAAGATCTTGAAGCGAGCTCTGCCTACTTCATCTAGCTCTGGAATGCCCCATACAACAAGGTTGGCGCGGTCGAAGCGCGTAAGCCAGCCTGCGTCACGTTGGTCGACGCGTTCGGAGTGTCTGCCTCCATGGCCCCAGGCTGTACCCCAGGCGAAGAGAAGAAAGAGCCCCAGAGCGAGTCGAAGCTTCTTTGGCTTGTTTGATGCGATGGGTGTTCTGTTTAAGGCGCTCATTTCTTCGGTTTTATCGAGACTTTGCCCTCGATTCAAAGAGTAATCCTGCACTGGTTCGGCCGATTTACTTGGGTGTGGGATATCCAATTGACTGAATTCGTTAGGGATATCGTGCAAATATGATCATTTTTAGCCACTAATCGACTCGTGCGTCGTTTTTTTTAGCCAAATGGTCAACTCTAGAGTAGATAGTGTTGACGGCATTTAGAGCCATGGCTAGTTGGTGGAGCCATTGCTTGTCTAACCTGCCGATTTTTGGGGGAACCGATGATGAAGAATTCTGCATGCATAGTACTACTCTGTCTCGTAACGGCTTGTGCCCAGAGTGAGCGCGAAGCCTCGATTGATTCGACCGAGTCTTATCCGGTGATTGAAGCGATGGTTGAAGTACCAGCGGGTAACTTTTGGATGGGCTGCAATCTCGATATCGATGCCGAGTGTAACGTCGAGCGCGAAGCGCCGATGCGCGAAGTGCAGCTGAGGTCGTTTGAGATCGACGTGTACGAGGTGACCGCGGGTGACTATCGCGCCTGTGTGGTCGCGGGTGCCTGCGTATTGGCCACCGGCGACGAAAACAGTTACTCGAACTACGCGATGGACCGTAATGACCATCCCATGAACTTTGTTACCTGGGACGAAGCGAGCACTTACTGTGCCTGGCGAGGTAAGCGTCTTCCGACCGAGGCCGAGTGGGAGAAAGCGGCACGTGGTGCAGATGGTCGAAAGTATCCATGGGGTGAAGACGAACGAAGCTGCGACTTTGCGGTTATGAACGATAGCGGTATCGGTTGTGGTACCGGCCAGACTTGGCCAGTGGGGCAAAAGCCGATGGGTATGAGTATCTACGGCGTCCACGATTTGATCGGCAATGTCGCTGAGTGGACTTCGGACTGGTTCGATGGCGAATACTACCGAATAGCTCCACAGATCGACCCAGCCGGACCTAGTGAAGGTAATATGAAAGTCGTTCGCGGAGGTTCCTTTCTCAATCCAGAAGAATACCTTCGCGCAGCCAATCGGTTGGAATACCAGCCTGACACACGTGCCAGCCTATTCGGCTTTCGATGTGCGCGCTCGCTTTAAGCTTTAATCACCCAGCCAATAACCGAAGCTTGCTTCAATAACCGCGATGACGCTGCCTGAGGCGTCGTCGTAGCCTCCGCCGCTCCAGGCAAAGACAAAGAGATCCGAGAGAAGATTAGCGCTCGGCAAAAAGCACCAGGCAAAGAGCTTGCCGGTCTTCTGAAGGTCGGTCTGTGCCTCGTGTGTTTCGAGATACGTCGACGTGATGTGGTAGCTCGTGGTAACTCCCAGGATGAACTCGAAGAGAGGAATAGGGCCGAGCCAAGCTTGAGCTGGCAAGAGTAGAAACGACATCGTTGGGACAAAATATGGCGAAATCGTGATGAGCCAGTTGCCCATGCCTCCGCTGTACGTGATGTGCCCGCCCTCGTAACCGGTTACTTTTAGTCCTTTTACGCGATGTAATGTCAGCGTCGCGAAGAGGGCGTGCGTGAGTTCATGCTCTAAAGTTGAGAGGTAAGAGCCCACAAGCTTTGACCGGAAGATGAAGAGCCAGGCGACGAAGTACACCAGGGCACCCATAAGAAAATCATTGGGTCCAATTCCATTCATCGTGAGCTGGGTAAGTGAATCCCAAAAAGCGTCCGCAGCAAACGGCAGGACCAGGAGAGCGAGCAGTGCGATAGGCCATTTAATCAGCGCCAGCGCAAGGTCGATAATCCAGGTAAGCATCGTTAATACGAAAATGGCCAAGCAAGAAAGTAGCGTTTAACTCGAAGCCAGAGCCCATAAAGACCAAATGGTTCAATGACGAGAAAGAGACAGAGGAGCGGATAAAAGAGAAGGGCCGCCCGATGCTCAGAGGAGAATGCTTCTGGAAAGGGTAAGTAGCCCCCCAGCTGACTCGCAAGTGGGTGAAGCAGGAGAAAGGCAATCGCGCCCGATACAGCACCGAATGTTGTGCCAACGCCTCCTAGCACGACGATAGCAATAAACTCCACGCTCATGTGTAGATTGAATGGTTCAAGCGTGACGACTGGGTGTGCGAGGGCATAGAGGCCTCCGGCTAGCCCAGCAAATGCCGATGAGATTCCAAACGCTAAAATCTTGGTGCGTGCAGCGTCAACGCCAAGTGCACCAGCAGCCAACTCGCCGTCGCGAACAGCCATCATCGCGCGGCCGGTATTTGAGCGCTGTATATTACGGCAGACCCAGATACAGACCAGGGAGATTGGAGCGACGACGAAGTAGAGGATTTGGGTGGGCTTGAAGACCCAGGGGCCTATTTCGTAGGGGTACCTTAAGTCACCCAACGGGTCGCTCCCTGCTTCGACAAAAAGTAAATTGAATGGAACGTGCAGGTAATCTTTGCCGTAATAGATATCCAGACCGTTACGAAGAAGGTGTTGTACCAAAAAGAGAAGGCCTATGGTGACAATAGCCAAATAAAGGCCTTCCAATCGAAGCGCAAAGGGCCCGGTAATGACGCCGACTATCGTGCAGAGAACCATCCCAATCGGAAGCGCTAGCCAAAAGGGCATACCAAACGAAAGTGAGCAGATCGCGGTGGCATAAGCTCCGACGGCTAAGAAAGCGGCGTGTCCCAAGCTGACTTGCCCAGCAAAGCCGGTCAATACCATCATGGACACTGCACCCACAATCATAATCCAGACGTCGACACCAAGACTAAGCCAGTGGTCGTTGGCTAAGAACGGGAAAGCGATAATGGTCAAGATTGCTAGCGCGAGACCCACAAATTCCCAGCGGTCTCGAAAGAGGATGAGGTCATCGCGGTATTTAGTTTTGAGTGGACTGGTTGGCATTACACCCGCTCAACTTTCTCGCTGCCGAAGAGACCTTGAGGTCTAATCATCAAGACGACGATCATCGCGAGGTAAGGCATCACGGTATGAAGGTTCTTGCCCCATGGCCCCAACAAGGCATTGATATAACCAGCGGTCATAACTTCGAGTGTCCCAAGAAGAAGACCGGCCACAATGGCACCCATGACCGAATCGAGTCCGCCTACAATGACCGCCGGAAAAGCCCGTAATGCGATATAACCGAGATTCAGGTCGACGGAATAATCTCGGATACCAAGGAAGACCCCGGCCATCGCCGCCATGGCTCCCGCCAGGAACCAAGTGATAGCCAATACCTTACCTACCGGAATACCAACCCCCAGAGCCGCTTCCTGGTCGGAGCTTGTGGCACGCATTTGGATGCCAAAACGGGTTTTCTGTAAGAGGTAGCCAAAGCCAGTGAACGCAATCAGGCCTGCGATCAGTGATGCAATGGATGAATGGTCAAGCATTGCCCCGCCAACCTGTACGGTCCCAAGAGGTTCCCAGGGGGTGAGGATGGGGAGGGTATCATTCCCGAATATTAAAATGATACAAACGCGGAGAATCGCGCCAATGAAGAGTGTGACGATGATCGTTACAAAAACTGGCCGTCCGACAAGTGGGCGTAATACAAAGCGCTCCACCAGCATCGCGACGATACCGGTAACCGACATCGCCAAGATAAGCGCGGCACCCCACGGAAGCCCCCAGCCGTCGACGCTATTGCTGCCAAGTGCGAAAGGATTGGCTTCGACGTCGAGAGCAGGGGAGCTTGCGAAGACCATGACGACCGCGCCAAGCGTAAGAAACTCGCCGTGCGCGAAGTTGAAGACCTGTGACGCTCGATAAATGATGACAAAGCCCAAAGCGACCAGTCCATAAATTACACCGAGAGCAAGTCCCGAGACGAGGAGCTGTGAAAACTCAGCCACGACTTCCTCCTTGATAGATCGAGTCAATCAGCGAGGCGTAGATCTCGCGTATTGCTTTACGTTTTACCTTCTGGGTTGGCGTCAACTCCCCATCGTCTTGGTGAAGCTCTTTGGGAAAGAATCGAAATGCCTTGATTTGCTCGACCCGCGCTAAGTGCTCATTGAGACGGGTAATCTCGGCTTCGATAAGGTCGCGCACCTCCGGTTTGTCGACCAGGTCAGCGTAGGAAGTGTGAGGAAGCTTGCGTCTTTGAGCCCAGTCCGATGTCGTCTCGTATTCAATTTGAATCAGGGCAGCGACATATTTTTGACCGTCTCCCAGTGTGACGGCTTCTTTTATGAACTCACTTAGTTTCAGCGTATTTTCGAGCCGTTCCGGGGAGAGATTCTTCCCGCCTGAAGTGATGATGATTTCCTTCTTACGCCCAGTGATAGACAAGAAACCCTCAGCATCCTCGGTGCCAATATCGCCGGTGTGGAGCCATCCTTCCGCATCAATCGTATCTTTGGTTGCGGCATCGTTGTGGAGGTAGCCACAAAAGACCGCGGGGCCTCGGAGGAGGATCTCTCCATCGTCGGCAATGCGGCACTCCATACCGGGCATAATCTGACCGACGGTTCCGATTCGAATATTTTCCGGTCGGTTGCAGTGACTGACGCCCGTAGACTCGGTTTGTCCATAGCCTTCAGCGATCTGAATCCCAATACTATGAAACCAGCCGATGAGGTCGGGTGAAATTGGCGCAGCTCCGGAGACGGCGAAGCGAACGCGGCGCAAACCGAGCCTCTCTTGGAGTGGACGATAAATTGCGAGGTCACTGAGCCATGCCTGCAACCGTAGGACTATCGAAGCACCACCCGATGCTTAGGCGTCTCGGAGCTTTTCACCGACCGACAAGGCCCACAGATAGAGTGACCGCTTGAGCCAGCTCGCATCTTTCATTTTGAGATTGATACGCGAATGCATACGTTCCCAAATTCTCGGAACGCCAAGAAAGACGGTAGGTGAGACTTCTGCGAGGTCAGATTGTACGGTTTCGATCGACTCACCAAAATGTGTCACCGCGCCAGAGGTCAGCGGAATAAAGAGCGTGAAAATTTTCTCCGCGATGTGGCAGAGGGGAAGGTAGGATAGGACTGAGTCAGCGGGTGTTACTTTAAACTCTTCCGTCGACATTTGTGCCAACTGCATGACGTTGGCATTTGAGATCAGCGCACCTTTCGGTTCGCCGGTCGTACCCGAAGTATAGATGACCATGCTCGGTTCTTCGGGATCCATCGATGCAGTCAAATCTCGAAACCAGTTGAGGAGCGCCTCTGGTTCGAGGTCTTTGCCTCGTTTCAAGAAGGCATCCCATTCTACAATAAAGTCGGAATCGTAATGTCTTAGACCTCGATTATCGAATGCAACCACCGCACCGAGTTTAACAGCGTCGCGGATATCGATCGCTTTGTCTACCTGTTCTTGGTCTTCACAGAAAAGCAGACGGGAATCGCTATGATTCACAATAAAGCGAACCTCGTCGGCTGGGTTGGTCTGGTAGATACCGACGCTTCGGCCTCCTAAAGTCTGGGTAGCGAGGTCTACATAGAGCCATTCAGGACGGTTATCCGCCAGGATTGAGACAAAATCGCCGCGTTTGATGCCGGTGTGGTGAAGAGCACGGGCCGTCGTTGCAACCTGCAGTAAGAAATCGCGCCAGGTGAACTCATGCCAGAGGCCTTTGCCTTTATGGCGAAGTGCGACTGCATCTGGAGTCGTCTCAGCCCAGTGCCAGAGCTGCGCGGTGAGGGTGGGTGGAAGACTCATGCTCTGTCCTCCTGGTCGAAAGTGGGTCCTGCGTAGACTTCTGTTACTTTCGGATCTTTCCGCATCTCGTCCGGTGGCCCGTGCGCGATATTACGTCCGAAATCGAGAACATAGATGGATTCAGCCAGATCGAATACGAAGCTTAGGTCATGCTCGATCAACAAAATAGCAACACCGCGCTCTTCTTGAATATCGACGATATAGCGGGCGAGGTCTTCGGTTGCTTCTCGATTGAGGCCGGCCGCAGGTTCGTCCAGCAGAAGTAGCTTTGGGTTCATAGCCAAGGCGCGTGCAAGCTCAACGCGTTTAAGGATCCCGTAGGGGAGCACACTTACCGGCATATCACGGACGCTCTCAAGATTGAGGAAGTCGATGATGTCCTCGATGTGTTCTCGATGTCGAAGCTCTTCCTCTGTTGCTTTTCGAGAAAAGAAGAGATCTTGCCACCACCGTGAACGGTAATGCGAGTGTCTTCCGAGCTGAATGTTTTCGAGCACGGTGAGGTACTCGAAGAGCGCAAGGTTTTGAAATGTCCGCGCGATACCGAGCTCCGCGATCGATGTTGGCTTCTGGCCAAGTAGTGGCTTTCCATCGAAGGTTATCGAGCCCTCTTGTGGATGGTAGAGACCCGAGATGCAGTTAAAGAGTGAAGTTTTGCCGGCGCCGTTGGGTCCAATGACTGCTGTAATCTTGCCCGGTCCCGCTTGGATATGGATGTCATTGAGTGCTTTGACACCTTTGAATCCAAGGCTGAGATTTTGAATGTCGAGTAAGCTCATGAGAGCCACCGCTTTCTGCGACGGTAATGCTTCACTTCACGGAAATTTGTATGTGTAGAACCGGCACCGAGATAAAATTCTTGGATATCCTTATCTTGTTGAAGTTCTGCGGAGGGTCCATCCAAGACAATTTTGCCGTTCTCCAATACGTAGGCATAATCGGACATCGCCAATGCTAAAGAAGCATTTTGTTCGACAAGTAATACCGAGACACCTTCTTGGTTGATTTGCTTCACAAGGTCACTGACCTGGCCTACGATTTTGGGGGCTAACCCAAGCGACGGCTCATCGAGCAAGAGGACCTTTGGCCGGGACATCAGCGCACGGGCAATGGCGAGCATCTGTTGTTCGCCTCCCGAGAGAAATCCGGCCGCCTGATTACGTCTCTGTCCAAGGATAGGAAATCGTTCGTAGAATTCATTGAGGTCGTGGGCGATATCGGTTTTAGAACGAAGACCTGCGCCAGAGACTAGATTTTCTTCGATACTCAGGTCGGCAAAAATACGTCGACCTTCCATGACTTGAGCCATACCTAGGCGATTCAGCTCGGTAGAGCTGAGGCCGCGGATGGGCTCTCCGTTTAAGATGACATCGCCTTTGGTGAGCCGACCATTATGGATGTCGAGTAAGGCGGTCATCGCTCGCAATGTGGTCGTTTTGCCAGCGCCGTTCGCACCTAAGAGAGCGACAATCTTACCCGTCTCGATTTGAATCGTGACGCCCTTCAGCACCTGAACTACGCCATGATAGACGACCTCAAGGTTTCTAGCTTCGAGGGCGACGTGCGGTTGCGCATCTGTCATGGTGGGTACTTACTGGATAGAGCTAGGAAACGGAAGGGGCTCGGCGGACTTAGCCGAGCCCCTCGGATTCATTCTACTTTACTGTGCTGCTTTTTCTTCAGCGGCTGCGGGCGCAGCGGCTGGGGCTGCAGCAGCGAG
>JAYYQC010000364.1:0-14200 GCA_036128675.1 Myxococcota bacterium
GGTCTGGCGCTCGGATTGTGCGCCAAGCTCCGAAGACACGGGCGTTAAAGTTGTTTCGCCTCTTAACAACGCGGTGATTCTCTTGGCGAAGAGCGCGGATGCCGGCGTGGTTCTTGAGGCGGCTGTGAGTCGGCCAGATGCCCAACTCTATTGGTACTTAAATGAGCGATATCTTGGCGATACGACCCAGTACCATCAGCGTACTGAGCGGCTCTCTCCGGGAGATTATCTTCTGACGGTGACAGACTCTGAGGGCGGGCGCTCAAGTCGCCGCTTTACGGTGGAGTAGTTACCCCCAGCCAACGCTGGACTCGGGCTCTACATCGATGCGCACAACGCCGCAGGTCTCACATTTATAGAGCCCGAAATAAACGGGACCGGAGACATCGGGCAGTCCGGTAAACTCAAGAGGGCCCTCGCATCTCGGACAGCAGGGCGGTTGGGTCGGTGCTTTTTCTCCGCTCATGCTAGCAATGTAAGCACAGACGGATGCTTATCCAGTCCCTCGCTCTGCTTCGCTCTCCTGCAAATTTTGTAGGAGTTCAGGTCATCTATTGGGGGGTATGCGATGTAAGTAGATCTCAGTGGATGTAAGTAATTGAAATTTCGAATGAATTATTTGATTGGCTGAGTAGTCCTCTGTGGCATTGTTATTGCTGGTACTCTGACGGTTCACGAAGGAGACAAAGTCATGGCTAGCAGCCTAGTAGAAATCGAGACTGTCCGAGCAAAGCGCCGGAACAAGCTTCAGACGAATTCGGCGTTCGCGAATTTCGATCGGGTCATCGAAGGTTGGTACTGGGTCTTGAAAGGGCGGGAGCTCAAGCGTGGCCAGATCAAACCCCTCACTGTGTTGGGTCGTGAAATCATCGTGTACCGAGATGAGGACGGCCGAGTTCGCGCAATGGACGCCTATTGTCCCCACATGGGTGCCCACCTCGCAGAGGGACGCGTCGACGGTAAAGGGGTTCGCTGTTTCTTTCACCATTGGAAGCTCGCTGAATCTGGTGAGGTAACCGATATCCCTTGCCAAGATAAGCCCGCCAAGGCTCAAAACGCTGTTTGGCCAGTGGAAGAAAAGTACGGCATGGTCTGGTTGTGGACTGGTCAAACGCCTCGTTACCCTGTGCCTTTTATCCCTGAACTCGATGGGGAAGAACTCGACTATTCTCACGGTAATCAGTTCGAAAAAGGTTGTCATCCAAATGTGGTGATGGTCAACGCAATCGATGAGCAGCACTTTCACTCGGTTCATCCTATGGCATCGTCGCTCGCTGACGGACTTCACTTTGATATCTCGTCCTACAACGAGAACTGCCAGGTTTTCGATAACGATAAGCCCGTGCCGAGCAACAGCCTGATCAACCGATTTATTTCACGCTTCTACAACGGGCCACTAACCTATCGAATGGTTTACTGGAACGGATCAACCGGCTCAGTCACTGTCGGCCCGGATATGTTGCATTTTCATATCATCTTCGCTCTGCGCCCAACACCAGATGGAAAGGCTGCAGGCCAAACAATTTTGGTTACCAAGAAACGCAAAGGCGTTTTCGGTTGGCTCTTTAACCGAGTGGTCCTCTTTGTGACGAAGGTCGTTGGGAATTACTTCGCGAAGGGCGATACCCAGGTATTTCAGACAATTCGATGGAACTTTAAGACACCCATCAAGGCAGACCGCCCAATTCTTGCCTTTATGAAGCATCTTGAAACTCAGTCCTATGTCCCGTGGGGCGCTTGGGATGGAGATTTCGAGAACTCGGCTGTGAATGAAAGGGGGGCTGGCCATGAGTGAGCTCTACGCAAAAACCTTTGACGTGCAAAACGTAGACCCTTCAATGCGTCGAACCATGTATAGCCTCTTGGAGCTTTACTACGATTGCACCGACTGGGAACGATTCAACAAAGACTTGGACGCGAAAGACGCAGTTATCGTTTTATTTGACCGTACCATGCATCGCCTTCGCGGCTTTTCAACCCTTAAAAACGCCGAGGTTAATCGGGAGGATGGTACCCGTTGTCGTGCAGTCTACAGCGGAGACACAGTTGTTGAGCAAGCTTATTGGGGCCAGAAGGTTCTCGGTGTCGCATTTCTCAAGTATCTCTGGGTCCAAAAACTGAAGCGCCCATTTCAGCCGCTTTACTGGTTCCTAATCAGTAAGGGGTACAAAACCTATTTGTTGATGGCGAATAACTTCGAGACACATTTCCCTCGTTATGAATGTGAGACGCCAACAACAATGAAAGGATTACTCGACGACTTTGGGAGACATTTCTTCCCCAATTCCTACAATGCCGAGAGTGGTCTCATCGAATTTGACGCATCCTTGGGACAGCTTAAGGAGGGCATTGCTGAAGTGGGGGATTTGAAGGCCCTTACTCACCCAAGAATCAAATTCTTCGCTGATAAGAATCCCGAGTGGCGCAGCGGTGTTGAGCTCGCCTGTATCGCTGAGATGACGTTCTTGATGCCTCTTCAATATGGTCTGAAGAAAGCGTGGATTCATCGAATTAGGCCGCTTCTTCCGGCTCGGCTTTACGCTGGATCTTAATGTTTATTCCCCTGGTATTGATGGAAAACAGCCTTATCTTATGAAGGCCCGCTGCCTCACGAACAACTAGTTTAAAGTTGAAGGTTTGAGATGTCGAAACTCTCTGAATTTGAACTGCTCGAGCTGACGTTGCATGAATCAGAAAGTCGGCTGCACGCGGTTCTTGGTGCCGGACTCAAGAAAATTACGGGTCCTGCGCTTCTAGACCAGCAGTTGCCAATGTGGTCACCAAGTTTCTTTGGTCTCGAAAAGTGCTCGGCCTATCAAACGGCATCCGAGGAAACACAAAGCAATATCATTCGGCGCTCAAGTATTGATGTTCTCCACGAAGCATTCTTTATCGAAGAATCGGGGATGGCGTTTGCGTCCAAGATGTCACTGCTCTCCGAGACACGCGAAGAGCGGATGCTTTACAACTTGTTTGCCGCCGATGAAGCAACGCATTTCCATTGGGTACAAAATGCTCTTGGGGGCTATTCAGCAGACTTGCAGCCTAATCAATTTCATCGGCTTCTCGAGTCCGTTATCCGGGATGGGCAACGTGAGAGCTTGGTCTTTATCATTCAGGTCATCCTCGAGGGCTGGGGGCTCGCCCATTATCGCTCACTCTTGAGGGAGTGTGGGCATGCTGGTTTCCGGGATGTACTTGAGCGAATCCTTAGAGATGAAGCCAGGCATCATGGAAGCGGAGTGGTTCTTTGCCGCGAGCGGGGATTACCAGATCGGGCTCGAGGTGAAGTTGTTGAAACTATGCGCTCATTCCTTGAAATGGTGCGCTTTGGTCCGCAGTCGGTCTTAGCCGCGATTGACGAAGAGCTCGGCGGACTGAGCAAAGAACAGAAACGCAGAACGCTCGAAGAACTTGAGTGTGAGAATCATTCCCTCAGTCGACTCAACCACCTGCGTGAGCTGATGATGCAGGAAGGCTTCGAATCAATCGTCGCAGAACTATCTGACCTTGGCGCCTTTACGCCCTATCCAGTTGAGGCATGTTTATGAACCAGACCTTACCTCGTCCCCAAAGTAATCTGTCGCAGAATGCGCGGCTATGTAAGAAAATCCAGATCAACCATACGCGTAATAAGAAGCAGGACCATACGATGCTCCTGGACCAAGCAGCGAAGTCGTTTGACTATGCTGCCGCCAAAGATGCGTATTGGAACCCGGAAGAGTTCTCTCTTCTTTATGGGACGCCGCTGTGGGATGAAAGTGACGATACGCAACGTCTACGGCTGAATCAGCTCTATTGGGTTGCTTATTATAGCCAGATTATTTCTGCGGAAATCGCGACAATCTTCTTCAACCAGACCAGTGCGGCTGGGCTCTACGGACTAGAGGACTTTAGAGATGTTTGCGATATGCTCGACCTTGAGTCCGCGCAAGAACGCGCGCATATCAACGCCTTTAAGACCATTTCAGACCAAGTGGAAGCCGACCTCTTCGGTGAGCGTGTCTTCTCCTGGTCCATGCGTGGTCCGTACGCGCAAACGATGATCTTTCCCGATACGAACAAACTCAAAGATTGGTGGAAGTCTCTGCAGCTGCGTAGCTTCGGACTGCTTTCGTCTGGCAGTGCATTTATTGCGTCACAGTACTTCACAGTCCGAGGCCTTCGCACTTTGAATGGCAAAATGGTTCAGCATAAACTGAGTCAATTTTATGCCAAGCATCCCGACCAAGAGAGCGCCCCAATTCCTTCGGCGATTAGCTACTATCACTTTATGGATGAGTCCTATCATTTTAACAGCTCTTGTCTGATCGGCACCGAAGTCATCGACGCATTGCCGCCTCCCACCAAGTTTGAACGCTTTGTGGGCAACCTCAGTATCAAAGGCTGCCAGCGTGACCACAGTAATTATTCAGCGGTTGTGAATGGGCTTTTTTGGTACGAGCCGGCGACGTTCAAGGCCGTCTATAAGGTCTTGAGAAGTGATATCTTCAACATGGGTCATCAGGAAGCTCTCGCGATGATGCAGCGTTGTTTCGCCGAGGAAAATGATGGAAACTTGGCTTCTCATAAGATGCACCAGACAGCGATCGAGTCGTACAAGCGATTTTTGGAGCCTTTAGACTACGTGAACAGAGAAAACAAAGAGTTAGACCTCATGCGGCAAAGCTCGTTCGAGCGCTATCTAGCGACCAACCGACGGGCTCTGTCGAGCTTTGGTGGTGGCCTGCAATGAGCACCTTTAAAATTTCCTATAAAGAACCGGGCTACGAGACCTCGGAAGTTCCTCCCGGGCAGACCCTCGCTGAAGAGCTCGATGCGGCGAACTCGCCACTGCTATTTGGATGCAGAACAGGAATTTGCGGTACGTGTGTCGTCGAAGCGGTGGGCGAAGACATCCCACCTCCGGATGATGAAGAGCGTGAGCTTCTAGAGGTCCTAGCGCCGGATAATCCGAATGCCCGACTTGCCTGTCAGTTGGATGTTCGATGCGATATGGTCCTTCACCCTCTGGAGTAGTTGGTCGATGGAATTTCGCGATTTTTGGTACATTGTTGCGGAAAGCAAGCAGTTGAAAACCGAGAAGGTCCTTGCGCGTAAGGTTCTTGGTGAATGGCTTGCGGTTTTTCGAGATGACCAGGGCAAAGCAGTCGTCGTTCAAGATAGATGCAAGCATCGCGCTACCCAGTTATCCAAAGGTAAAATGGAAAACGGCTGCCTTGTGTGTCCCTATCATGGATGGACGTACGACGGGACGGGCGAAGTGGTCGCGGTGCCTTCGGAAGGAAAGAACTTTAAGCGTGCCGCGAGTCGACGCGTACCGAGCTATACAACTATGGAGGTTGATGGCTACGTGTATGTTCGCCTCGCTGATGCGGAAGACGCACCGCTTAAACCATTCAAAATGCGCCATTACGGTGAACCTGGTTGGCATACCGTGCGCTTGATCAATCATTTTAACAATACAGTCACGAACTGTGTTGAGAACTTTATTGATATTCCACACACCGTTTATGTGCACCCGGGTATCTTTCGTAACGAACGTCGACAAGAGATTGAAGTGGATATCACGCGTAAAGATGGTGTCGTGAAGGCGACGTATCGCAATGAGACCGATAACCTCGGTTGGTTCAGCAGGTTCCTGAACCCCGGCGGTCATGAGATTGTTCATACCGACGAATTTCTCATGCCTAATGTGAGCTGCGTTGAGTAACATATGGGGCCGACTCGACATCTTCTTATCACTTCACAGTCCGTCCCAATGGAAGACAACCAAACGCTTGTCTATACAGATGTGACGTACAATTACGGCGTCTGGACGAAGCTCGCGGCTCCGATGATTCGTTGGTATTCGCAGAGTATCATCGACCAGGATATTGTGGCGCTCGGCGACCAAATGAAGGTTATCGAGAAATATGGTGCGAAGTTCGCAAATACCCCGGCGGACACAATTCATGCTTACGTCGAGACGATTCAGCGAGAGATCGAGCGGGGGAAAGACCCCAGGGCACTTCCCGAAAAGAATGCAACAGTGACAATGCTGGTGTAGAACGACGATGGAATGGATTCGCCCGGCAGACCTCTTTCTCTTTGGAGCCTTTTGGCTCCTGACCGGGCTTTACGTATGGCGCCATGGGCTAAGGAATTGGTTGGCCGAACGTCGTGCTAATGAATGGGTCATCGACTCTTTAAATTTACTTTTCCAAGGGGCGGTTATCCCGTTACTTCAAGCTTGGGTGGTGGCAACCCTCTTAAGCGAGGTGCTGCCGGAATACGCCGGGAGCTTGGTGTGTGAGCCTTGGGTCGCGTTTTTACTCTGCTTTGTCGTGGTTGATTACGGCTATTATTGGAACCATCGGTTACTTCATGCGCCGGCATTCTGGCCACTTCACCATACGCATCACTCTTCACCGCGCATGGATGTATGGGTAACATCCCGTAACACCCTATGGACAAGTCTTTTCATTCTATATCTCTGGGTAAACGGTCTTCTCATTTACCTCACCGGACACCTGGAGATGGTTGTCTGGGCTGCAACACTGACTGCCGCCCTCGACCTTTGGCGTCACTCTGGCCTGCAGCCCGGTGGTCCTCTCTCTCGAGTGCTTGGTGTTGTGCTGATTACACCAAACGACCATGCGTGGCATCATGCTCGATTTAAGTATAACATTAATTACGGTGCCAACTTCTCAGTGTGGGACCGAGTGCACGGGACTCTCTACCGCGATGGAAAAGCACCAGACGTAATAGGTGTGGACCCGCCCGGGAATACTTTCAGACAGCTGATTTGGCCATATCGATGACTTTTTTAGGTAAAATAATCGCACTCTTTCCCGGAATGCACATGTTGCTGGTTGTCGCGAGCCTCGTGCATTTTGTGATGAACCCCGGCGTTGTATCATTCTGCTTAATTCCGTTAGCGGTTTACTTTATTCCTCTCACGGTTTTTCATGTACACAACAAGATTTACCCGCTCGAAGAGGGCACGTTTTCTATCGTGAAAGGGTACTCGCCTTGGTTTGGTACCCACATGATTCAACAGAACTTCATCTCGTTTAAGTTTGCGGAGGAGATACTGCGAACGATCCCAGGACTCTTTCCGCTATGGCTCAGGGCCTGGGGTTCTCGGGTGGGCAGCAATGTATATATCGCACCACATTTCGAAATTGCCGACCGCAGCCTCATGGACATCGATGACCACGCAATCTTTGGTTATGGGGTGAAGGTTAGCTCGCATGTCATCTCCCCAAGCCGTGAGCACGGCGGGCTGAAAGTATATGTGCGGATTGTGAGGGTGGAAAAGGGTGGCTTTGTTGGTGCTGCCGCGCGTATTGCACCCGGGGTACATGTTAAGAAAGGGGCCCTGGTTAAGGCAACGACGGATGTGTATCCCGATACCATTGTGGAGCCGCGGGAGTGAGGCTTCTGCTCAGATGGCTTCTTCAAATTGCGACCTGGCCATTACGTTGGCGTTTCGAGCGGAGCTGTCAAAGCCCCAGAGCTGCGCAGACGAAAGTATTAGAACGCCTTGCTTCTGCGATTGCCCAAACCGATTATGGACAGCATTACGGCGTTGTAGATGCAGCGTCGTTTCGAAATAAGCTTCCCATTGTCGACTATGAGGCTCTAGAACCGTGGATGGAACGGCAACGCGATAAAGAGTCGCAGGCGATTGTTCCTGGTCGTGTTATTCTTTACGAAAAAACATCCGGTAGCTCTGGTCCAGCAAAGTACATTCCCTACAATCGGGCGATTCGTTGGTCCTTTACACGGATGTTTTTACTCTGGGCTTCCAATGTCGCAAACTCAATTAATCGTTTTGGCGAGGGTAAGCTCTACTTTTCCGTGTCGCCGTCATTTGGTGAGCGAGAGGTTACCCATCAGGGGCGGCAGGTTGGATTAGAGGACGATAGGGATTACCTCAGTGGTCCGGTTCGTTGGCTCATGAATGCGTTTTTGGTTGAGAGTCCCGGCCGAGAGGAAACCTCGACGCCAGAAGCATTTAAAGCAGCGGTGGTGAAACGACTACTTGCGACAAAGGATCTCGAAAGCATTTCGGTATGGAATCCCTCTTTTTTGACCATGCTCCTGGATTGGGCGGTTGAAGCACGCGAAACACTAAGTCGCGAGAACTTGCTCTGGGAGGCAGAACCAGCGCGTCGAGAAGCGTTTTGCGAAGATCCGCCTCGGTGGACCGAGGTTTGGCCAAAACTTAAGTTCATTTCGACATGGTCTGATGCGAATGCACGACCTCTTGCAGATGGCTTGCGACAAGAGTTTCCCGGAGTCTATGTTCAGGGGAAGGGCCTCCTAGCGACCGAAGCCCCAATGACAATTCCTTGGTTTAAAGTAGTGGGAGGTGTTCCTCTTGTAGAGGATGTCTACTTTGAGTTTGAAAATGATTCTGGAGAACTCTTTGAATTACACGAACTCGCACTTGACCATTGTTATGAGGTTATTATCTCCCAGGCGGCGGGTTTGTGTCGGTACAGAATGCGCGACATCGTCCGGGTTGTTGGTTTCTTTGGGAAGACCCCAACGTTAGAGTTTTTGGGTCGAGGAAATCGAGTCTCGGATTTGGTTGGTGAAAAGCTTAATGAGACTTTTGTTGGCAAGGTACTGAATTCGGTTCTCACTGAAGAGAGTCGCTATCGGATGCTGGTGCCTACTCAAATTGATCGACGCCGCTACATCTTGCTGGTGGACCAAATGGATTCTTCACCGATCGAGGTTGGCGCGGCTGTTGAGGCCGAACTTGCGAAAGCCTACCATTACAATCACGCACGCATCCTCGGCCAGTTAGATGCGGTCGAGGTGGTTGTGGACGAGGGTGCGGCTGAGAAAATGGGTGCGTTCTATCAACGAAATGGACTGAAGCTCGGGGATATCAAGCAGGGTTATTTAGCAGTCAGGCTGGCGGACGCTTCGCTCTTGGAGTCGCTCAAGGGTACCTCGGCTAGCTGAAAAAACGGCTCGCCGATCAGTCGCTCGCTCTCTAGCCAGAGCTTGGTACCTACGCCTGGGTCCAGTGCATACTTGGTTGGGACGGCTTTACCTGGATCACCCCAGAGCTCCATGAAGC
This sequence comes from Myxococcota bacterium, assembly GCA_036128675.1. Lineage (GTDB taxonomy): Bacteria > Myxococcota > XYA12-FULL-58-9 > XYA12-FULL-58-9 > JABJBS01 > JAYYQC01. Next base: position 9,083 of record JAYYQC010000364.1, read on the forward strand.
CCGTGGGGCCGAAGTATTCGCCATTCTGTGCATCGGTGGCCAGAGCGGCCCGAACAATCGGAAGAGCACCCTTTTCCGGAGGCATGGCCATCCAGGGGTTCAGAACCTTGCCGAAGGCCGCATGCTCAAAAAGATTGGTCGCCGACCAGCCGGGGTGAGCGCCAATCGAACGAATAAGTGAACCCGCTTCTTCGAGTCGTCGGGCGAGCTCAACCATAAACACCAGGTTCGCTAATTTGCTCGCGGCGTAGGCTTTGATCTTATTGTAGCGTTTCGAAGTGTTCATCTCCTCATATTCGAGTTTCCCTCGACGATGAGCGACGCTGCTCACCGATATAACTCTCGGGGCTTTACCTCGATTCAACGCAGGCAAAAGCCCAGATGTCAGGGCAAAATGTCCGAGATGATTTGTTCCAAACTGTAACTCCACGCCATCCTCGGTAAGGCCGAAGGGGGTCATCATGATTCCGGCGTTGTTGATAAGACAATCAAGCGTGGGATATTTTTGGTTAACCCTGGTGGTGAAGTCGCGAATTGAGTCAAGACTGCTCAGGTTAAGCAGCTCGATGATAGTGTTGCCGCCCAGCTTGCGTTGAGCTTCATGAGCCTTTTCAGGGTTTCGGCAAGCCATGATCACCTGTGCGTCATTTTGGGTAAGAATGCGCGTGATTTCATAGCCGAGGCCACTGTTGGCTCCCGTTACAATAAAGGTCTTACCTTCGAGTGAGGTGATATCGTTCAGAGTCCAGCTCATTGTACGTCCTTGTCGATAGATCAACACCCTTGTTCTCCGACGGAGGCAGGGCAGCTTACGGGGGAAGCTACGGACTTGGGGGTAGGAGAGTCTCGCGCGAGGTTAAGGTTAACGCAAGTACATTTGAGGTCTACGGGTAGGGATCTTCGACATCCCCGAGCTCCACGTAGACGCTCTTTAGTTGAGTATAGTGCTCGAGGGCTGCAAGACTGTTCTCTCGCCCAATTCCAGAGAGCTTGTTGCCTCCGAAAGGCATCTCGATGGGTGTGATATTGTAGTTATTTATCCAACATGTCCCGGCATCGAGCTGGGCGACGACGCGGTGCGCTCGCTGAATATCTTTGGTAAAGAGGCCGGCGGCGAGACCAAACTCCGTAGCGTTTGCGCGCTGAATGACTTCGTCTTCATCGTCAAAGCTCAGAACACTCATCACCGGGCCAAAGATTTCTTCTCGGACAATTTTCATGGAATCGCTGCAGTTATTGAAGATGGTCGGCCGTAAGAATGAGCCGCCCTCGCAGCCTTCAACCTCAACCTTTTCGCCCCCGAAGACGAGTGTTGCACCCTCGGATTTTCCGGCCTCAACGTAGGACACGACCTTGCGCATATGCTCAGGGCTTATCAGAGCGCCGACGTGGGTTTCCGGGTCCATCGGATTGCCGACCTTCAGCTTCGCGGTCCTCTCGGTAAGTCGTTCGAGAAATGCATCCATGATTGAGCTGTGAACAAATACCCGCGTCGCATTCGTACAGATTTCGCCCTGAGTATAAAAGTTGCCAAGCATCGCTGCCGTGATGGCGTTTTCTAGATGCGCGTCATCGAAGATAACGAGAGGGGATTTGCCGCCAAGCTCCATGGTGACGGCTTTCAGAGTTGCCGCGGCACCCGCCATGACCTTCTGGCCGGTTTGAACGGAGCCGGTGAGTGACACTTTATGAATGCCTGGATGACTCACGAGCGGCGCACCAGCGCGAACATCGCCGTGGACGACATTAAAAACACCGTCAGGCAGACCCGCCTCTGTGAAGAGAGCGCCCAACTCTACCGCAGTGGCAGGTGTGAGCTCTGATGGCTTGAAAATTAGGCTATTGCCCGCAGCGAGTGCCGGTGCAGCCTTCCACGCGGCGATCTGAATCGGGTAATTCCAGGCCCCAATGCCGAGACAGACGCCTAAGGGCTCGCGTCGTGTGTAGGCGAAGGCGCTGGGACCTAGATCGTAATGAGCGCCATGAATCGAGGCTGCAACACCACCGAAATATTCCAGACAGTCTGCAGCTGAGGCGACGTCGACTGCGCTGGCCTCACTGATGGGCTTCCCGCAATCTTGAACCTCTAGCTCAGCCAAACGGTCGTTATGTTCGCGAAGCAGAGCGGCGGCGCGATTGAGGACCCGCCCGCGGTCAGCTGCCGTTGCTTTTGCCCAAGAAATTTGTCCTTCTTTTGCAGACTTAACCGCTCTTTCGAGTGTGTTTTCCGTCGCATGCTCGACTTCAAAGATTGGTTCACCGGTGGCTGGATTGGAGCTTACGAACGTTTCGCCATCCGATTTTGCGACCCTCTGCCCATGAATATAATGTGGTAGAAAAGGGGGGGGCGTCATAGCTAACTCCTAGATTCGCGTGTTGTCATCTTGTTGTGATAGGCTTTCTGTGCTTACGGGAGTCTAGCAACACCTGCAACCTAGACCAATGAGGAGTCAGCGATGACGCGCGCCCTGGTGGAGAGTCTTACATTAAACGATCGAACCGTCGGAATTGAGTGGAAGGATGGGCACACGAGCACTTTTCCGTTGATTTGGCTTCGGGACCACTGCAAATCAGAGGCCTCCCAGCATCCATCGTCGGGTCATCGCCTCTTTGAGACCGCCTCTCTCGATGCATCCCTTGAGGCGAAAAATGTGAGCGAATCTGCTGGAATGTTGATCATCGAGTGGAAGGATAGCGACCATCTCTCTCAGCTACCATTGGCGTGGTTACGGGATCATTGCATGTCACAGGCCGAGCGTGACCGCCGTGCACCCAAGCCAATCCTCTGGGAGGGCAGTGCGGCACAATCACGGGTTCACGATTACGGTGCCATGGTATCAAGCGCCGATGCTCTTTATCAGTTCATGGCCGATATCCGAGATTTTGGTTTTGCGCGCGTCACATCGGTTCCGGTTGAGCACCATGCAGTCACGAAGGTAGTCGAGCTTTTTGGTTACGTACGAGAGACCAACTATGGACGCGTCTTTGATGTCGAATCGACGGTCGATGCAGTCCATCTCGCGTATACGCCGGTAGCGCTGAGTATGCACACAGACAACGTTTATCGAAATCCCATGCCAGGTCTCCAGTTTCTTCATTGCTTGGAGACCAGTGTCGGCGGGGGCGAGGCAATCTTAGTCGATGGATTTAAAATTGCTGAGACGTTACGCGACGAAGATCCTGAGGCATTCGATATTATGACCAAGGTTCCGGTTGCATTTCGCTACACCGAAGAGGGTGCGGACCTTCGTAATGCTGAGACACTCATTGACGTGGATCAGGAGGGTCGCTTGACCCGAGTGAAGCTCAATAATCGTTCTGCGGCACCGGCAGAGGTGGATGCTGCGAAGGTTGAAGCCTTCTATCGAGCGTACCAAGCCTTCGCTCGAACTGCGGAGCGAGACGCGTTCAAGTACGTCTTTCCGATGAAGCCAGGCGATCTCTGGGCGATCAACAACCAAAGGGTCATGCATGGTAGAACGAGCTTTGACCCAGGTGTGGGCGGTCGACGACATATGCAGGGTTGCTACGCCGATCGAGACAGTCTCGACAGTAAGATCCGAGTCTTGGCGAAAGAACTGGACTTGAATTTACTCGACGCGGCACGTCCTGGAAGCCCGGAGCTTACGCGGTGACGCGATTGCTACCTCTATGGGTCCTCTGTCTTTACGGATGCACCGCATCGCAGACTGGGAATCAGCCAATTCATCAGAACGCCCCCGAATCAGCGTCTTTACCTACCGAGCCAAGGACTGAGTCGAAGCCGTCAAACGAACTGTCTTATCGAGAGGTCTCTCTTCCGGGGGTCACGGTAGAGCTCTCCGCCGGGCAGGCGGATGCTGAGATGCGCGCGCCCTTGCCTTGGCATCAATCTCTCAAATCTGCACTGAAGTCTCGAAACGGTCGTGCGAGCGAATCGCTTCGTTGTCTGTCTGCAGACCTGGCGGCCTATATTTCGACCCACGGTAATCTCCCTGTGCCATCAACTCTACGACACTTAGAGCTTCGTTGTGGGGCGAAAGGCGTTGGGACCGATATTCTCTTTGAGATTGCGGAGGTAACCGAACCGCTACCGGGGCCTGCACAACTGTGGGAGATGTGGGAAGGGCCTCTTCAAGACATGGTTGGTCGTGCAACGAAAGGCAGCTCAAAAGGGAGTGTTTTTGGTTTCTCAGTCCATCTATCGAGCCCTCGAACCGTTGCTGTCTTGACTCGCCAAGAGTCTCCTTATGATGTGGCGATACGCTCGACGGACGACAACGGCGTCTATGTGGAGGGAAAGTACCATGAGATGGTTGACGGCGTCGCACTTGTGGCCACCCACGGAGCGCTTGGCTTTCACGTGTGCGAACGGGACCGTTCCAGGGTCTTACCCAGCTTTGCTTTCCAATGTCCGCCGTCAGAAGGTGATGGGACGGTCGCTGAGCTCTTCTCAAAAAAGAGGGGCCGCCGGATGTCGAATCTCGATGCGCGCTTTGCGCTTTCCCATCAAGCGAATTTGTCGAGAATCCCAAGCCGCTTTCTAGATGTGGCAGCCCTAGAGGTCAGTGACACGCCTTCAGGGGGTCCTCTGTGGTTGAGTCGACTGAATGCTCTGCGGAAGCGGCGTGGCTTGGTGCCACTTCAATTTCAGCCTGAAGAGTCTCGCGTGATCACCAAAGCACTCCCAGAATATTTAGAGGCCTTAAGCGACCCGACGCAGGGCAACAAGGCCGAGGCAATGGCACTGGCAATGTTGGCCGGATGGCACGCGGAGGTGCCGGTGATCGGCGGGGCGATGACAACAAAGTTGGTCGAGAGCACCGATCCCAATGAATGGCTAAGCGTTGTCTTATCCGAGCCAAGTGCACGGATGGTTTTAATGAATCCCGATGCATCACATATTGCAGGGGCATTCTTGAAGCTTCAGGATGAAGCAGTCGTCGGTCTCTCGGGACTGGTAGTCACCTATGAGACCTTGGACCCAGCTTACCGTGACCAGAGCATCGAGTCACTGCGGTCACGCTGGGGATTGGGCTCCGAGCCTTCGTCTGATCCGGCACTCTTGATGACCGATGCACGCACGGCCTGGATCGGTCGAGCTGAGCGAGGTGAGGTCGATCGTGAAGGACTCTTGAA
>JAYYQC010000365.1:0-10000 GCA_036128675.1 Myxococcota bacterium
GACTCGATATTCCGTGCAAAGAGGATGAGTCCGAGTGGCTTAAACTCTTTGACCAGCGATCTTAGCTCAGCGTCCACCGTGGGTCCGGCAAAGCCAATGGTCAGCAATTCTCCGGCAATTCGTCGTATATCTTCGCGTATCAACACCATGGGAAGGGAATAGTCTGAAAGTGGGGAAGGATAGAACCCCCAACGAACTGGTTGGCAAGAACATAAGATGGCGTTACGATCGATGTATGAGTCGAGATCTTCTCTATAAGCCGCCGGTGCCGCTTCAGCTTCCTGACGAAGAGGAAGAAGACGGTAAAAAGGTCAAGGACGCGAAAGCCAACGCGAGTGTTCCGGGCAAGGGTACACCAGCGGCACAGGGGCCCAAGGGTGCTCCACGTCCCGCATTCATGAACCAGTACTTCAATCGAGATGTGAACGCCCTGAGTCAGGCCAATCAGGCCCAGAGCGGTATGCGAGCGTTACGAGGCGAAGAGAGTGCGATGGACCTCAAGAAAATCGTACTGCCTACCCCCGACGGGTTGGAGCAGACCGAAGGCCTCGCCGAGATTGCGTCGAAAGTGGTGTCGGCCTGCGAGCGCTCCGAAGGCGTGCGTGGTGCTTTGGTTGGATTGGCTCAGTGGGCTCAGGAGAATGAGGGCAAAGAGTCATTCAACCGTCGTTGGGCCGAGCTCGATGAGATGGTCGAGGCACGGAAGATTGCGATGGCACGCCTGAAGAAACTCGACGTCGAAAAGACCGCACAGCATCCGACGATTGCACAGCTCTTAACCAGAGAGAATGCGACCGATACTCCGGAGGATGTTGTGGGTGGCGCTCAGGAACTCTCAGAACAGACCCTCGCACTCGCTGAAGGCATGCTTAAGCGTCTCAAAAAGGCACGGGGCGAGTAAGCAGCTCTGCTTAGATCAGGTTGCCTACCGCGCGCTCAACCGCATTTCGGATACTGCCATTTTTCTCAAGTGAAATAACCGCTTCCATATCGCGGCTTAGCAGACGGTCGCCGTCGAGATGAGGTACCGACTTTCGAACCGCTTCGTGTGCAGCTGAGACACCATGTCCCAAGTTGGTCGCAGCGCGAAGATCGATGGCTTGCGCGGCGCAGAGAATCTCAACCGCGAGGATCGCTTGGGTATTCGCGGCAATTTCGCGCAGCTTACGTGCAGAGGTCATGCCCATCGATACGTGATCTTCTCGGCTGGCACTGCCTGGAATCGAGTCGATCGAGGCTGGCGTTGCGAGGATCTTGTTCTCGTTCACCAGTGAGGCCGCGGTGACCTGGGCCATCATATAGCCAGAGTGAATTCCGCTCTCTTTGACGAGGAATGGTGGCAACCCTGAGAGGGTCGGGTTTACAAGCTGCTCAACCCGTCGCTCGGAGATATTGCCGATCTCTGCCAGCGCAATCGCAGCGAAGTCGAGTGCCAGTGCAAGCGGCTGTCCGTGGAAGTTTCCGCCGGAGATGATGTCGCCCTCTTTCGCGAAGACCAATGGATTATCGGTTGCGCTGTTGATCTCGATTTCGAACACTTTTCGTGCGTAGTTGAGCGCGTCACGGGTTGCACCGTGTACTTGTGGCATACAGCGGAGCGAGTAGGGGTCTTGCACACGGTTACCGCGGGTCTGTGTTGCGGTGTCGCCACCCTTGAGTAGAAGGCGAAGGTTCTCAGCACAGACGGCTTGGCCGTGATGAGGACGAATCTCTTGAACCCGAGTGTCGAAGGCTGACGCGATGCCGTTGAGCCCCTCTAGGGTCATGGCACCGGCGATATCGGCGAGCTTACAGAGTCGCTCGGCACGCAAGATAACGAGAGAACCAATCGCTGCCATCGCCTGTGTACCGTTGACGAGCGAGAGACCTTCTTTCGCCTGCGGTTCCAGCGGGCGCAGCGAAGCGCGTGCAAGTCCGTCCATCGCAGGGATGACTTGGTTCTCAAATTCGACCATGCCTTCGCCGATCATGCCCAAGGCGAGGTGCGCGAGTGGCGCAAGGTCGCCGGATGCACCAACCGAGCCCTTTTCTGGGACAATGGGGTGCACGCCAGCGTTCAGCATTTCGAGAACGAGCTCGATGACGTCAGAACGGACACCGCTGAAGCCTTCAGCCAGGGTCTGCGCACGGAGCATCATCATCGCGCGGGTCTCTTCGCGGGAGAGAGGCCGACCAACACCCGCTGAGTGGGAGAGGATGAGGTTACGCTGAAGGGCGGCGAGGTCACTGGCCGGGATTTTTACTTCCGCAAGTCCTCCGAAGCCGGTGGTCACACCGTAAACAGGCGTATCAGAGGCTGCCTTTTCTTCGACAAGCTTACGGGATTCATCCACGCGGGCCTTGGCTTCCGCAGAGAGCTCGATTGGCCCTCCGGTCGCTACGAGTTCAACATCTTCGAGGGTGAGCTTTTTGGCGCCGAGCGCGATGGTCTTGCCTGTATTCATGGCGGGCTCTTAATGAGTGTGATGCCACCGGTCAAGACGCAGCGAGACAGGGGCTCGGACAAGTGGTCATCTGGGTGATCGCGTGGTAAACCGAGGCATGGCTGGTTGGATTGATCTTCATTGTCACATCTTGCCCTCAGTGGATGATGGGGCGGTGGACCTCGAGATGTCGTTGGAGATGGCAAGACAGCTGAAGGAAGCTGGCTTTGACGTGATTGCGCCTTCTCCCCATTACGGATTTGGCCCGGGTGGTCATGTCACGCCCTCCAAGGCGGACGATGCCCGTGAGGTACTGCGTCACGGGCTTGATGATGCGCAGATTGGCTTAACGCTCTTACCCAATGCTGAGCATCATGTGTCGCCGGAGATGTTTGGCTTCTTTCAGAATGGTGAGGTTGTCCCAGTTGGGGGCAAGTCGAAATGGGTCCTGGTTGAGTTACCTTGGAATCCCATCCCCAAACCTGAGGACATTCTTTTTCGGCTCTCGGTAAAGGGGTACAAGCTGATCCTCGCGCACCCGGAACGCTATAAATATGTCGACCGCCGCATGGTAGAGCGCCTCGTCTCGCGCGGTGTGCTGATGCAAATCGAGCTTGGAAGTTATGTCGGGGTCTATGGCGGCCGGGCTGAGGAGCGGGCTTGGCGTTATCTCGAGCGCGGCTGGTCCCATTGTGTGGCCACTGACCTTCATCGGCCCCATCTCGATGAGTTCCTACCCGAGGCACTTAAAGCTTTAAAAGGTAAAGTGGGGGATGCAGGTGTGGAGCGTGGGCTGCGGGAGAATCCGCAGCTTCTCATTGACGATGCGTCTGCTGACGCGATTCGCCCGTTGGGTATCTAAGGGCGCTCGCCCATCTCAATAAACCGGAGAAGCTTGCCGAGCATGACACTGAGTGCGACGCGGTTATTTCCGCCTTCAGGGATGATCAGGTCTGCCCAGCGCTTGGAGGGCTCGACAAACTGAAGGTGCATTGGACGGACGGTCTTGTAGTACTGCTCACGGATCTGACCAAATTCTCGACCGCGGTGTTCCATGTCCCGTCGGATCCGGCGCATCACGCGAATATCCGCATCGGTATCTACGAATATTTTGACCTCCATCAGGTCACGGAGCCGGGCGTCGACGAAGGTTAAGATGCCTTCGACGATGATGACATCGGCCGGCTCAACCCGGCGGGTCTCAGTCTTTCGAGAGTGGGTGACGAAGTCATAAACCGGGATTTCAGCTGGTTTCCAATCCACGAGCGCCTTGATGTGCTCGATCATAAGGTCGTTGTCGAGCGATTCTGGGTGGTCGTAGTTGACCAGTTGCCGCTCTTCCTCAGTCAGCTCGCTGTGGTCCTTGTAGTAGCTATCGTGGTCGATGAGCGCGATCTTACTGGACGGAATACCCGCTGCGATATTGGCAGCAACGGTGCTCTTACCGGAGCCGGTGCCTCCGGCAATCCCTACGACGAGTGGTTTTGGCTTAGTCATGAGCACTGGGTATAGCACGGCCGCGGCGGTTGACGAGCACTTTGTGAGCGTCTTGCGGCGGGGGGGATCTTAGCGATGCAGGGTCTGAAGCTTGGTACCCGGATAATAGTGTTCGAGGATCTCTGTTGCGCTCTGCCCGTCGATCGCGCGCCCAATCGCGCCCATCTGGCACATCCCAACCCCGTGTCCAAAGCCCGCGCCGCGGAACTCCAGGTGCGCCAGGGCACCCTGAGCATCCACCCGCTGGAGGATCTCAAAGGCTGCGGAGGGTAACCCACCAAAGGTGCGACGGATCTTAAGCTCTGGACCAATCGTCTCGCTGCGTCCCCCTAGACCGGTGATACGGACTTGGACTGCGCGCCCACTGACGCCACGTTTGAGGACTTCGATGCCCGTGATCAGCCTAAGCTTCGGGAAAGTTTCGCTCGCGAGCTTCCAGAGCTTGGCCTGACTAAAGACGCGCTTCCAACGAAAATACTTTGCCGAGGAGAAGCGATGGTTGGTGCAGTACGAATGGACTGGCGTGTTCACCCAGGCATGGGTCTCCTTGGGCGTGATGCCCTGATGGTTTTCTCGCAGGTCACTCACGCCGCTGAGATAGGGCTTCGCTTTACCGCCCCAGACGTGATGATTGGCTTCGGTATGACCACCACAGCTCGATGAGAACACCGCGTCGACGAGTGCGCCTTGTGAATCGATCAGGACTTTGCCTCGCGTCGCTCGGGTGGCTTGGTCGGTGGTTGGCTGCTCGCGCTTCACCCCGCCGTAGACCTGACAGTGGACACTCGCACAGACATGGTAGGCTCGGTCAAAGTGTCGGTGCCCAGCCATCGCCCAGAGGGCCGTGCGCGCTGCAACTGCTTGAGCCTCGAGTGCAGTGGAGGGCGCAGATGCAAAAAGCTCCGCTGGTACGACGCCTCGGACAATCGACTCGCTTGGTGTGAGAGCAACTGCAGTGATCGCATCTTGAGTATCGCGGAGAATGAGGACGGCACCGCGTGGCTGCACTCGGTGTTTTCCTGAGCGCAGTGCGGCTCCCGGTGCACGCATGTCTTTGGGTACAATGAGGACCCAGCGGAATGCAGCAAGGCGCGCGCCAGATGCGAGTTCAATACTGTAGCGCACCGGATAGCTGGGAAAGCGTTTGGGATGGTAGATCTGTCCGCGACGTGCGCTGCCATCCGGCGCTTCGCTTTGCCCGGCGTTGTTTCGAATCCAACGGTAGCCCTGTTGATGTTTTAATGAACCGAGCGGTGTTTGCAGTAACCATCCAATTTTGAATTCAGGCCGTTCACGCGTCGCTGAGGCCGGAAAAAGGCGAACTCGCTTAACCCTCGGTAACTCTCGAGGATGGACCTTTAGCAGGGTTTTGGACGATATCTCAATATGCGAAATATCGTTACCCTTATTGTCGCGGGGGTACCAGACCGAGAAACGACCGTCGAGGTCAATATGGATGGTGTCCTTTGTGTCGAAGAGGCCGACTTTAAAAATGGGTTCGCCGTTGGACATTGAGCCGACTTTTTTGGAGTCGGGGCCATGGAACCAAAAGGGGAGGTCCGCGCTAGATGAAGAGCTGGCGATGCTTACGAGCATCACTATGTGGAGGGCTCCGGGCAAGCCAGCTCCTCAGGCTAAGCGTTACTTGATGTCGATTTCAATCGTGTTGATGACGATGTCTTCTTGTGGTCGGTCCTGGGCACCGGTGGGTGTTTGGGCAATCTTGAGGACCACATCCATGCCTTCGACAACTTCACCGAAAACCGAGTGACGTCCGTCGAGCCATGGTGTCGCAACTTCACACACGAAGAACTGCGATCCGTTGGTGTTTGGACCAGCGTTTGCCATCGAGAGAATTCCAGGCTTGTCGTGCTTGAGGCTTGGGACGAACTCGTCTTGGAAGCGGTAACCAGGGCCACCGGTACCACGGCCGAGTGGATCACCACCTTGGAGCATGAAGTCTTTGATCACGCGGTGGAAGATGGTGCCGTCGTAGAGTGGGCGTCCAGCGGGCTCACCGGTATTTGGGTCGGTCCATGGGATCTGACCGGTTGCGAGGCCAACGAAGTTGCCGACGGTAATCGGGCACTCTGCAGCGTGTAGCTTGGCCTTGAAGTCGCCTTCAGAGGTCTTGAAGGTTGCGTGCACAACGGCACCTTCATCGAAGGTCGGTAGGTTAGGCGGAAGGTCTGGCTTCGAAGATGAGAAAAAGCCCATTGTTTTACTCCATAAGTTGAATGAGACAGGCAATCGGTATCGCAGGAGACTGGCTCACGCAAGAGCCGTATAACCAACAAAAAAGGGGGGCCGATGCCCCCATTTAAGAATCAATTTGTACCGAAGTCTTAGCGACCGCGGGTCCAGTTCGCTGTCCAGTCGTCTGCACCAACTGCGCCTACGAAGTCGACGTCTTCGAAGAAGTCGTCAGCAGGAACAACGCCGCCACTGAGGACAGCTGCGCCAGCCGCTGGAGCGAAGTCCGGATTGGCTTCGTTGGATGCTTCTGTGGTGAGGCCTGGGTCAACTTCTGCGTTTGCCCAGTCTGCCTGGCCGTACCAGTCAGCGATGGTGAACGCTACGTCGTCAGCGGTGCTGTCGCTGTCTGACTTGAAGGTCTCTGAGCAGCCGAAGGCGTATGAGTTGGCAATGGTAAGGTTGCCAGTGTACGCGCCGTCGGCGTACGCGTTCGCGTAAGTAGCAGCCTGGTCGATGTCGAGACATGCGCCAGATGCGTTGAACACGATTGCGTTAGAGATGCTTACGCCAGTACCTTCGCGAAGAAGGATGCCGGTGTCGCCCGCGCCGTCAGCGCCTTGACCAACCAAGGTAAGGTTAGAAAGCGTTGGGTTAGAGCGTGGAAGCGCATCGTTGTTGCTGCCGCTGTTGTCAGCTTCAATCATGCGGTCGCCGTCGTCAGCGTACTGCTGAGCGATCATGAACTGCCCTTTACCGGTCCAGCCTGCGGTCCAGTCAAACGAGTCATCCGCGATACCGGTGACGAGGATGTGCTTCACGTTGACAGTGCCGCCAAACCACTCGATGCCGTCGTCCTTGTTCATATGAACTTGAACGTAATCGATGGTTGTACCGCTTCCAACCGCTTGAAGCGCGATGCCGTTTAGCTCGTCTTCGGTTGTGAGGAGACGACCAGCGTATTCAACGCGGACATACTTAAGTGTACCGCTGTTGTCTTCGAGGTCTGGGCTCTCGCCACCACCGTATTCTCCGGTGTTGCCTTCACCTTGAGCAACGCCACCAGACTTATTGAGGTGTGACTTACCGTTGATGATAAGACCGCCCCACTGACCGCGAACGCCAGTGTCATTGTCTGGAGTGAAGACGATTGGCGCATTTTGCGAACCGACTGCATTGATTTTCGATCCACGTGTTACGCAGAGTAGAGTGTCTTGAACTGCGGTACTCGCGAATACGGTTACGCCTGGGTCAATGCTAAGAACGGTTTCGTCAGCGTCGTTACCGACGAAAACAGGTCCTTCGATAAGCCAGGTGATGTTGTCTGCCTTCTTCATTGAGAGGCTTTCAGTCAACGTTCCGGTAACCTTACAAAGGTTGCTTCCAGAGGTTAGCTCGGTGCAAGCAACGTTCGGATGGTCTGGGAGTGGAACTTCAACTGCAGTTCCTTGGCTTGGGTCGATTGAGCCTCGGCTCCATCCTGCTAGCCAGTTGTCGCTACCCATTGCACCCACATAGTCTACTGCTTCAAAGAAGCTGTCTGCTGGTACTGCTGCGCCCGCGAGGAGGGGTGAACCACTTGCAGGAGTGAAGTCAGGGGCTTCGACGTTTGTGGCGTCGGTGAGTTTTGGATCAGTGATCGCGTTGTTCCAGTCAGCCTGACCGAACCAGTCTTGAAGTGTAAAGAGAACATCAGTCGCGGTGCTGTCGTCGTCTGACTTGAAAGACTCTTTGCAGTTGTAAATGAAGGAGTTTGCGATGCTGAGTTCGCCAGTGTACGCGCCGTTCGCGAAAGCGTTCGCGTAAGTAGCAGCCTGGTCGATATCTAGGCAGGCACCAGATGCGTTGAAGACAACGGCGTTTGAGATGTTTGCCGCGGTACCTTCACGAAGGAGGATACCGGTGTCGCCCGCACCGTCGAGGCCCTGCCCAACAAGCGTTACGTTTGACAGGGTAGGCTTAGAGCGTGGAAGCGCGTCATTATCAGAGCCGCTGTTGTCGGCTTCAATCATACGGTCACCCGCGTCAACATACTGTTGAGCGATCATGAACTGACCTTTACCGGTCCAACCTGCGGTCCAGTCAAACGAGTCATCCGCGATACCAGTTACGAAGATGTGCTTGACGTTGACGGTTCCACCGAACCATTCGATACCGTCGTCCTTGTTCATGTGAACTTGAACGTAGTCGACGGTTGTGCCGCTACCGACTGCTTGGAAAGCGATGCCGTTTAGCTCGTCTTCGGTTGTGAGGAGACGACCAGCGTACTCAACGCGGACATACTTAAGTGTACCGCTGTTGTCTTCGAGGTCTGGGCTCTCGCCGCCACCGTATTCTCCGGTGTTGCCTTCGCCCTGTGCCACGCCACCAGACTTGTTGAGGTGTGACTTACCGTTGATGATAAGGCCGCCCCACTGACCGCGAACGCCAGTGTCGTTGTCTGGAGTGAAGACGATAGGCGCGTCGGCTGCGCCTTCTGCTTCAATTTTAGCACCACGGGTAACGCAGAGAAGAGTATCTTGAACTGCGGTGCTGGCGTAGACAGTGACGCCTGCATCAACAGTGAGAGTCGTTGCGTCGGCATCGTTACCTACGAAGACAGGCCCTTCTAGGAGCCAGGTAATGTCGTCAGACTTCGTAAGGGTCAGGTCTGAAGTAATTGAGCCAGTTACTTTGCAGAGGCTTCCGCTGGTAACTTCAGAACACGATACGTTTGGGTGATCTACCGGGCTGGTCCATTCGGTGGTACCGCCGCCGGGGTTAGTCGTACCACCATTATCGGTGGAGCTGTCATCGTCGCCGCAGCCAACTGCGAATCCCATCAGCGCGACGGTAAGGGTTGAGGTGAGCAACTTCTTCATTGTGTTTTCCTCCAGGTTACCTGGCGTTGGTGTCTAACCATGTTTCTCGAGCTACTTTGGCTCGCAAGTTCGGTTTAACAGGCTCCTTAAAACCAACAAGCGACAACTCTGTGGCGAAACGACGCTCCATGTAACCTACTCGTCGCACGTGGGCTTCAATGTGACAGGGAAGGTAATAAACTATGTAATAACAGATGTTTGCGTGGTTTTCGGCGCGTTACAGAAGTGTTTCAATCAGGCTGTGACTGACAGACGTCTCTGAAATCGGTCGATCATTTTGTCACAAATGGCTAATATGACCAGCTGAGCTTGGCACTGGCTGTAATACCAGAGCCAGGATTCCGGTTGTACTCGTACCCATTATCGAAGAGCCGACGGGCATTCAGGATATTTTGGACCTTGAACCCTAGCTTAAAGCCACCACTCAGCGCTTGGCTGAGGGTAAAGTCGAGCTGGTTGACCGGACGTTCATATTGGTCTGGCTGACCTTCAATACCGACAACCACCAGTCGTGAGCCGTAGACGTTGTAAAGGAGGTTTGCCTGGGTCCCGATCTCTGGGTTGTCGTATTCCAAGATCAAGTTGATGACGTAAGGCGACTGGAAGCTGAGTGGTCGGTTGATGGTGGTATTGGCTAGGGTGCCTATCGACGTATCGAGCTCAATCTCAGATTGGATATAGGTGAGGTTACCGGTGAAATAAAAGTCACGTACGGGTTTAGCCAGCCGACCTAGTGAGATTCTCCAATCCAGCTCAGCCCCGATGTTGAGGGCCGACTTAGCATTTGCAAAAGTCTTTTGCGGGGTCGCGCCAGATACTCGGATATCCTCGATGGGGCTCTCAAATTCCTTTACAAAGCCGCCAACCGTTACCCACTCTTGAGCCTCCGGATAATACTCAAGGCGCGTTCCGAGCGTTCTTACGATGGCACGCTCTACCGCGGGGTTACCCGTGATAGTTAAGCCTTCCTCATCGTTGTCATAAGCGTTGGGGCTGAGCTCCCGAAAGCTTGGAAGGTTAATAGTC
>JAYYQC010000366.1:0-10000 GCA_036128675.1 Myxococcota bacterium
TGGCTGGCGTCCAGGCGGATCTGAGTTTCATCGTTGAGGTAGTACGTCACATTGAGGGCGGGGAGGTAATCAAGATAATCCTTTTCTGAGACGACTTTCTCATCGGCAAATAGCTTGAGGGTCTCAACGTTCATCTTGTTGGTCTCAGCGCGGATCCCGATGGAGACGTCCCAGTACTGCCCCAGTTCATGCAAGGTCGTGATATAAAAAGCTTGATTGTCCGCCTTGCCATTGTAGGAGTCAGTGTTTCTGGTGAATTCCTGAAGCTCAAAGATGATGGACCCATTTTCGTCGGTCCCGATGTATTGATCGGCAAAGATTTCTTCCGGGCGTAGGCTCTCAATATCTCGGGATACATTGTAGCCGGCATACTTAAAGCGGCGAAGCTGGTAGCCACGCGTACGCTTGCTTAGCATCATGCCGGTTTTCCATTCTAGGGCATACGCATCAGAGAAGTCGATACGTCCTTCGAGGTCGAGGTTTCCTGAAATGAACTCATCGTCCCCGAGACCATACATGCGGTTATTACCCTCAGGGCGGTCCGAGAGAATGAAGGCTTCAACGTTATCGGAGTACTCGTAGCGAAACTGACGTTGGTCGGGCTCATCTTGGGATGAGTCAGAGTAAGCGCCCCGCCAGGTCAGCTTCATCAGCTTATCAGGAAGGAGCTCGTGTTCACCGATTGCCTGATGAAAACCCATCATTCGCTCGGTCCAAATGATTCGGGTCGCTTGAATATCGTTTTGGTCGTCGAGAAAGTAGCCCTCGAAGTACTCAAGCTTGTTGGTGCTCAGACGGTTCACAAAAGAGGTTAATTGAATGCTTTGTGTCTCGCCGAAATCGATACCGCCTGTCGCAAAGTAGGCTGCTTCTGTTTCAAGTTGCGTTCGTTGGAAATCATAGTCATCTCCAGCCTCCCAGAGGTCGAGATTGATATTGTAATCAAAATTACGTCGCTTGAAGGTCTTTCGGGTGAAGTCGCGCCCGTACATCAACGAGAGGCGGTAACCGGCGGTGATATCAGTGCCAAACGTAAAGGAATCACCGAGGCTCACTTCAGTGCCAAAGCCTGGTGGCAGCTCACGGTTACTTACTGCGTAGAGCGTTTCATCAAATGCCTTCCCGAGGTCGGCGAGTTCTTCGGCGGTGAGCCCTGGTGCAAAAAGCGTTTCCTTAGCTAAGAGTCCATTGGCAGTTGCATCGGCTACAGACTGAGGAAGGGCTCTGGTTCCATCGTCATAACCCAGCCAGTCAGTTGAGCTACCCCGGTCGGTTAGGCTCTCTTGAAACGTCGAATTTGAATTGTACTTGGTTGAAAATTCAACCGAGAGGTCAAACTCTTTTGGGTACTCTCGCGTCTCCATTTGAATGACGCCCGCACCAAACTCACCAGGTTGATCGGCTGAATAGGCTTTTTGAATCGCGATGGATTCGAGAATCGCGGTAGGGAAGAGGTCAAGCGGTACAACGCGAACTTGAGGCTCGGGGGATGCGAGTGGGGTACCGTTCAAAAATGCACTCGAGTATCGGTCGCCCATACCTCGGATGTAGACAAATTTACCGTCGACGAGTGTGAGGCCGGGGACACGCTTGAGAGCCGAGGCGGCCGAGGAGTCGCCGGTCTTACTGAAGAATTCTGCACCGATTAGATCAACCGCGGCGTCTGATTCTCGTTTCTCTTCAACAAGCGCAGTGGTCCCACCCTCAAGGCGGGGGGCGGTGACAGTGTAGGTGGCCAATCGAGCCACTGAGGCTTTGAGCGCTACAACGAGCTTATCGTTTTCATTGGCACGGATTCGAACCTGGGGCTGAGTACTACTCTGATACTGTCTCTTGATGAAGGTGATGTCGTAGCTGCCACTTGGTAGTTCAAGCTGAATCAACCCTTTGGCATTGGTCTTCAGTCTCTCCCGAACACCCCGGATAGCCAGCTGGACTGATTCAAGGGGCTCCTCTGTCTTCTCGTCGAGAACTTGAATCTCAAGCTTCCCTGGCGCTGCCTTCTCTGTGGTCTGTTCCGCCTGGCTCATATTGAGACCCTCAATATCCACTTCTACAGCGGAAGGAGGCGTTGTGCTGCAATCGATGGTTGAAAGAACTTCTAAGTCATCTCCCGCTCTGGCGGTGATCTTGGTAATCTCTAGCGTTTGTCCATTTGGGCAAGTTGCAACCAGTTGGAATAGAGGGGAGCTGGACTCAAAATAGCCGATGCCCGTATCTCCGGTATTAAAGCGACTTTCTTCTTGAGCACTGATGAGCTGAAGGTCGATGCCCCGCAGGAGATCGCCTTCGGCGCTGAAGAGAATCACATGGCCGCGTACCGGGCGTTCATCGACGGCAAGCGCCTCAGGGCCGAGACCGAGGAATCCAAGTGCCATAAGAGCTGGAAGCAGAAAACGCATAACGAGAGACCTTCGGTGAGGTTATTGAGCGCACTCAGTGGGCTCGTCAACACATAGAGTAATAGCTTCTCTTAGCTGCAGCGCCTTTTGATAGACGCCGCTGTCGGTAATCAAATCAAGCGCGTCGAGCGCGTTGCCAAAATGTCCTACCTGATAGAGTGCGTAGGCAAGTGCATAAGCGATCATCCCATCATCGAGGAGTCCGTTTCGCTTCAGGCGTCGCTCCATACCTGCGATAAACTCAAACTGCTCGGTGTCCAGAAGAATCATGAGGCGCTGCTTGAGCTTTTTCTCTTGATTGTCCACTTGGCTGTTCATGTAGATGGCTCGGTCGATAGAACCCGCACGTCGAAAGAAGTCAGCTGAGGAATGAGCATGTTGAGGATTTAGCTCAGCGCTTCGCTGAAGAATGTCACCGGCGATGAGAAAGTCTGACTGCTTGGCATAGGCATGCCCAAGAAGCAGCCATGCTTTTTCTGAGTCAGGGTAGCGCAAGACGGTACCCTCCATGAAAATCGCGAGCTCTTCATAAAGGCCGCGACGCCGAAATGCTTCACCGATTGTGAGAAAGAGGTCGAGCGAAGCCTCGGGGTTCTCGACGGCTTTTAGTCCGCGTTCAATGGCCTGGGCGAAGAGCCCGCGCTCAAAGAGGAATAAGATTTGTTCTTGGGCGAAATCGACGTTGGCCGGGAAACGCTTGACGCCAGCCTCGAGCATATCCCAGGCTTGCTCAAGCTGGCCTAGCTTGGTGTGAGCCCGGGCAACGATGAAGTAGGCGTTGCCGACGCCGCGTCCTACTTCCCCAGACTTATGAAATGCATCGATAGCAGCCTGCCAGTTCTCTGAAGCAAAGTGACACTGGGAAAGATAAACATAAATGATGAGGTCAGGCTCACCGATGGATATTGCTTTCTCAAAGGCGGTGATTGCTTCTTTGTATGCCTCAGTCTGAAGCGCGATGATGCCACGAAATGTGTAGTACTTTTGGAGTTCAGCGTCTTCTAAGTCGTCTAATTCAATCTTATCTAATTCGGCCTTCGCTTTATCGTAGTTACCATCTCGCAGAAGCATACCGGCCAGTGGAATTGGGTCCACCTTGGGTTCACGGGTTCGGGCCTCGGCAACGTCGCTGAGGCCGAAAACCAAGAGCATGGTCAGCATGAGAGCAAGTGAAAGGTGACGTTGTATTGCGGCAAACATCGTGAACCTCATTACTGTAGCTTGAATTCGATGGGGACGGTCATCCACATGTCGATGGATTGGCCCTTGTACTGCCCTGGCTTGAATTTCCAGCTTCGGACAAAGGCTTTGGCCGATTCTTCAAAGACCCCAACCGGATTGGCGCTGACGACCCGAACTTCTTCGACGTCGCCATTCTTGTTGACGAAGCAGCTCAGCTCGACGAGGCCTTCTAGCCCTTTTTGTTGGGCGCGTTTTGGGTATTTGAGTGAACCGGTGCGAACGGGTTGGGCTGGCTGGTCAACGGAGTCTTCACTCATCACGTCGGCTTGGTAGTCCTTGAGGAGGTCGCGATTAAGCTCGCCAATGTCAAATTCACCGAAGCCAGGGAGATCAATGCCGACACTGCCAATCGCTTGTGAGAGTGCTGGTGGAGGTGGCGACTTGGCCCGGGCTTTCTTAGGCTTGGCTTTCTTCTTTTGAGCTTTCTTGGGCTCTTTCTTTTTCTTTTCTTTGGTGACCCGCATCTCAACCGCATTCTCAGCAGCTTTGTCCTCTTTCTTCTCAACGATATCGTTGAGGACAAGCAAGGTCATCAGGACCATGCCGCCACCAGCAAGCATGGTAAGTGCGCCAACAACGCGCTTGAGCGTATTGCGACCCGCACGTGCCATCATCAACCTGCCTCACGCTCGGTCGCAACACCAACATCGGATGCGCCTGCGAGTCGGCACTGGTCAACGACTTCGATAAGTCGGTCGGCCGGTACGCTCTTGTCAACGACGACAAGGATTTGCTTATCGCTGGCTGCGCGAAGTTGTTCGCGAACCCGGCTCTGTAACATCCAAATTTTGACGGGGTTTCCGTCTAGATAGATGCGCGCACTATTGTCGATAAAAATCCGCAAGGCCTTGGTGTTGGCGGGGGTTGCGCTCATCGCGCCCGGCCGGTCGATCTCAAGGCTTTGATCTTTGACAAAGGTTGTCGAGACCATAAAGAAGATAAGGAGAATGAAGACCATGTCGATCAAGGGGGAGATATCGATCCCTTGTTCTTCGTCGCCGCGTCGTCGGGTGAATTTCATAATGACCCATCCTTCTGTGCTGCATCGGATTCTAGGAGGCCTAGCTGTCCGAGTGCATGCTGCTTGAGTTCTTCGAGTTCGGTTGTAAGGTTGCTCTGTTTTCGGTCGATGAGACGTCCCGCGATGACGCCCGGAATCGCCACCGCAAGTCCCATCTGCGTTGAAATCAATGCTTGCGAGATACCGCCAGCGACACCACCAGATTGGGTAAAGAGCGCCATGGTCGCCAATGAATCAAAGGTCTCCATCATACCGGTGACGGTACCGAGTAGGCCAGCCAGCGGTGCCAAGACCACAATCATCTTTGCCAGGGTTGCATAGGCATCCATCTCTGCGCGGAGATCCGCCAGAGCGTCGTCGAGGAGATCGGTTGTGTGCTTGAGAGGATAATTCCCGCTCTTGACGAGGTTGACCAGACGAGCGACCCGCGACGCGCCATCGGTGATAATGCCACTGGACTCTTTTGATTCCCCGTTTAGGGCAAGCCGGTAGAGTTGGTGTACACTCTTTGAGGATCCACGTCGGTTGGTAGCCCAGCGCCAGCCCAGAGCAAACCAGAGCGCAAACGACGCGATGATCAAAGGCCACATGACGAAGCCTCCGCTCTGAATGTATTTCTGGAGTTCTACCACGGTTCCCATTTTAGGCCTCGAGCTCTTTCGCTAAGGTCGCGGGCTCATCGCTTCTCATGAGGTTGAGGACGCGGAGTGCGGCTTCTTCCATTTGAGATTGCAGCTGATTGGCGCGTGACTTGAGCAGGTTACCCAAGAGGATCAGTGGAATCGCAACAACGAGTCCCAGCTGGGTGGTAATCAGTGCTTCTGAGATACCGCCGGAGAGGAGTCGAGGATCGCCGGTGCCGTATTCAGTGATGATATCGAAGGTTGCGATCATACCCGTCACGGTACCAAGCAGTCCGAGTAGGGGAGCAACCGCTGCGAAGACCAAAATGATTGCCCCGAACCGCTCGGTCTTAGGCATTTCTTTGAGAATAGCTTCACCGATGACTTCCTCAACACTCTCATCGGTCTTGGGGTGGCTCAAAACGCGCGCTACGACGCTTGAAACAACGCTCTTGCCTTTGTGTGCGGTCTCAGTCGCAGCCTTCACGTCTTGCTTGGCGAGGTGAGTGCAGACGTTGTCGACGGTGGAGCTTGAACCTGAACCAGCAAGCATCAGGATAATCGCACGAACAAAGACCAAGAAGAGTCCAACCAGTCCGAGAATGACAATCACCCACGCGATGGTGCCGCCCGCATCTAGGAATTCGGTCAAGGTCTTTTCTTTTCTCTCTTCGATAGCCTTGGCCACGTTTTCAAAGAAGAAGATGGAGAGCGGCTCGCCGACCTTACGGTTGTTAAAGCTCTCAAACGCACCCGACTGGGACGCGGCGGAAACCTTAAGGAGACCCTGACCAGCTGGAATGAGGTAGCCGCCGCCTTGGGGTGACTTGCCGAAAGCCGCAACTTCGCCGACCCAGGTAATCTCGCCGTCGATTTTGCTTCCACTCTCAAGGAAATAGCTTCCCTTTTCAGTGCGAATGGACGCGCTAGTCTGGATATTGGTGATGGCATCGCCGAAGAGTGTTCGAATGGCGGAGTTGAGCTCTTCCGGACTCGCTTTGGTGACGTCCATTGCCGGTTGTTCGCGCTCTAGGCTCGCACTAGCTTGTTCTAAGAGCGTCGCGATAATTTGGTCATTGGCCGGCGTATTCTCTTTTTGGTCCAACGCGAGATTGTAGTTCTCTTCTAGACGGTCTGCATTGACCGACATGCTCAGGAGCTGATTTTCCAGCTTTGAGAGCTCGGTTTTGAGGCCCTCGAGCGCTTTGGCATTGTTCTTGTTGAGCTGCGCCAATCGATTGGCGAGCTCTTTCTTCTGAGCGCTGAGATAAGCGATCTCCTTTTTGTACGCCTTCATCATGACGTGCTCGGAGTCAGCCGACTTTTGGTTGCCCTGAGCTGAGGCGGTGAGCGGGGTCGCAGTCAAAAGGAGTGCGAGAGAACTGATTAGTAGAGAATGTCTCATGGTGTTGCCTCGTCTTTCTTAGAATGCGCTTGGAAGGGTGAAGAGACCGACGCGGATATTCTTTTTGAATGCGTCGAAGAGAGCGTGAATTTGGTCACTGGACTCGGGTGCAGTCACAACGGTAAAGGTCCAGGCTGCGTCGCTGCCCTTTTCTGCGTATCCAACCCGACCATCGTTGAGGCGAACATAGAGGGCTACCAGGCCAATGCGTGCGAGGTCGACAAGCTCTTCTTTACCGTCAACCGTGACGACTTGTTGATAGAGACCACTCTCCTTAGAGAGTCTCTTCTCGTCCTCAATAACATTCCACAGTCGCGCAGCTGACTTATCGGCTGTAACTGTACCATCCTGCATCTGGCTTAGAATTTCATTCAGCTGTTTTTGACGTTCTGTGACCTTGAAGGGGATACCCGATGCGATCCATTGCTCCAGGTTCTTCGCGGCTTCCTCAACCGCGGGTGCGAGAATGGTGCGCCGCGAGTCATCTCGCGCGACTTCGGCCCGAAGGTCATTCAGATCCTTCTGAACTTTCTCGGTTCGGATACGCTCCCGCTGAACTCGCAGCTCAAGCTCGGCAATCTGGTTTCGATAGGAGCGTCGTTGGGGTCGCGCTTCCTCTTGAGCACCTTCCACTTCGGTGCTTAACGCTTGTACTTCTTGCCGAAGCTTTGCGACCTGGGCGGCCAACTTGTCATACGCGGTCTCTGCGTGACTCATGAGTGGGGTCATCAGCAGGGTTATCGAGGCGAAAAAGAGGGTGACTCTCATTTGAATTCTCCTGATTAGGTGCCTTTTCGGCTACCTCTATTTCGCACGAAATACAGATCCGAGTTGGAAAGTATTGTGAGATGACTGTGACGCCCTTGTGTCAATCCGGAGGCGTAATTGTCGTCATTGTGAATCTTTGGATTCATTGACTATTTTCACTTGATAGAACGGACTCTGTGACGTTAGGGGGCACCAAACGGGATCTTTTTGTCACATTGGAAAGCTCTTATTTACCCTCTGTCACAGGAGTGTCACATGAATAGACTGCATTGGCTGATGATCGCCATCGCATTTGGGCTCTTAAGCTGCACCAAACCACTCAGTGCGGAAGCGACGACGATGGAGGAGGCAGCGAACTTTCATTTGAAGGCGCTCCTCGAAGGGGAGCCGGGTGCGTTTAATGCGACGCTCATGACTTTTGAAGAATATGCCGAGCTCGTACACCCCCATCTGCCTGAGGCTGAGCGCATGAGCGCGGACACCAAGTGGAAAGCTTTCACCGGAGTTCGTCGCCCCGCTAACGTGTCCTTTAAGGTTGGGCTCTACAACCAAAAGGGCTGGAAGCTCGAAAACGTGGAGACACCTCGGGATACCTTCGATTATGACAAGATCAAGGTACACCGACGCATACCAGTGACCCTGGTGCGAGAAGTGGATGGGCAAAAAGAGACAAGGCGGGATGACTCATTGCTCGGCGTTGTAATTGAGCGTGGTGGACGCTTCATGATTCTCAACGTATTGGATGAGTCTAAGGTCGATTAGAACGAGGTGAGTGTCGTATGAAGAGAGTTCCAGGTGAGCAAGAACAACGAAACGTTATGGGTGGACTATTGAGAACGTGTTCAATGTCGCCTTTGACCGGGTATTTTCGAGATGGGTGTTGTTCGGCTGGGCCGGGTGACCGTGGCCAGCACTGGGTCTGTGCCCGGGTAACGGCAGAGTTTCTCAGTTTCTCGAAGTCACGGGGCAATGATCTCAGTACACCAAGACCCGAGTTTGGTTTTCCCGGTCTTCGCCCAGGCGACCAATGGTGTCTCTGTGCGCTGCGTTTTGTAGAAGCCTATGAAGCAGATGCCGCGCCCAAGGTAGATCTTGAGGCAACGCATGAGAACACACTCAAAGTGATATCGTTAGAAAAGCTCTTGGAGCACCAGATCGAAGAAGGCGCTGCGCTTCAATAAAGTCGGGTAGGCTTAGAATCGGTGGGAGAGAAAGAGACCGGCCATATTTTAGCCGGTCTCCTCGTTGGATTTAACGTCGACGCCGACGTCCGAGGTACGCCAAGAGTCCCCAGATAGCTGCAGCGGAAGCGCCAGATGCGCTGTTACAGCCGCCATCGTCGTCTTTAGAGCCAGTATCCGAGGCATCTGATGCATCCGAGGTGTCGCTTGCATCGCTTGTATCCGAAGCATCGCTTGGGTCGCTCGCATCTGAAGCGTCGGTTGGGTCAATGACCGGGCAGTCGGTGTTGGTCGACTTCACCCGGATATTGCCGACGATGACTTGGTCGGAACCTCGGTTCACGAGCGCCATGTGAACGGTCTCAGCGCCTTCAGGAACCCCAGCGTTGACGGTCAGCAAGGTCGCGCCACCGAGTGAGCTTTCCTCAAAACCAAACTCGGAGTTATCGGCATCGGCACTTACACTGCTTCCGGAGTAGCTGAATGAGATTGGGAAATTAGCTTTCGTGAGCATTGCAACGTCGAGCGCTGCATTTCCGCCACCCATACCGCCGATCGGTAGGTCTGGTGTGCCTTCGCCAGACGCTTGACGCTGAGCAACCTGCATTTGAACTTCGATACACTCAAGTACATCAACACCTTCAGGCTTGGTGAAAGAGAGCTGAACTGGACCAGGCGCAAATGGCTGGTAGTTTGCGCTACCGCCGAATGGCCCACCACCGCCGCCGCCAGTGCCCTCGAGGAATAGCAGCTCGATGGGTTCTTCGTCCAAGCTGCGGACACGAAGACAATTCACCAAGTTCCGCTCAGTCATCACCGCGGTTGCAAGTGCTGCTTCTGGGTCTTCAAGACCTGGTTCGGCCGCGATTGCAGCGAGGATTTCCTCAACCGTACGATCTTGGGTTGCGTTCGAGGTTATCATGGAGAGGCCAGCCAATGCCGCGCGGTCGAAGACGCGAACTTCAAGACCCGTGACTTCATCGATAATGGTCTGAGGGTAGAGCTCACGCGCAGCCCAGAGACCGCCGCCAAAACCCATGCCATCTTCGTGCACTTCACCTACCCAGTACTCAGGGCAGCTGAGGTTATGGCTCAGCGTTCGGATCCCTTGGTCGCCGAATCCGGCTTTAACACCGACATAACCACCCATGATGGCATCTGCGGTTCGTGCGCCGGCGAAGAAGTCGGCGAAGCCTTCGTTCATCGCACCCGGTGAGTCATTGGTTCCGATCTCGTCTTTGAGGCCTTGTTCCTGAAGCGCGCCAAGGTAGCTCGCCATATAATGACCAAACTCGTGGGTGATGACATCGCCATCGTACGCGAAGTCAGCCATGGTACCTTGTCCGAAGAAGATGCCG
>JAYYQC010000367.1:0-11334 GCA_036128675.1 Myxococcota bacterium
TCGCCTTCGGTTCCCAAGAGGGTATTGATGAAATTACCGTCTACCCCAGGTGAGAAGAATGCATTGTCGAAGGGCGAATACGCCAGCTTCTGGTCGGCTTCAAAGTCGGCCAAACATGCGTCGATTGCTTCGACACCGGTGGCGTTGTCGGTCGCGTCGGCCGCGGTCATTGCTGCGGTACCGCAGTCGAGCAATGCCTGCGAAGGTAGAACGAGGTTCGCCAGCGCTGGAAGTGGGCCATCTGGCTCTTCTAGGCCAAGTGAACGGAAGTAGGTGGTCGTGTCGTCAACATGCCAATAAAGCATCAGCTCAGAGAACTCATCGTTGAACGCGGTGAAAGGGTATTCGCTGATGGACTCGGCGTCGTCGACCGGCTGGAAATCGGTGAACGAACCGTCCTCATTTGCGACGGCTCGGTGCTGCGCGCTGCAGACCGCGAGTGCGATGTGCTTGAATTCAGCTGGGACGAAGCTTGCAACCTGTGGGTTGTCGCAGGTTGCTGGAAATCCGGTGAAGATAGGCAGAAGGTCGTCGCAGGTGAGGACCTGTACGTTCTCACGGTCTCCGAAGCAGCTGCGTGCAGTTGCGTAGCGACCATTGAGAACCACGTCTAGACCGTCTTCAGGCTCGTTGATGTTCTCAAGCGCTACCTGGCTTACGTCCGCGACCAAATCGTCGGTGATTGGGTGGGTCGTAAAAACGTTGCCTTGGGCTTCGAGGTAGCGAACGCGGTTTTCTACCGATTGGATCTGGAGTGTCTCAGCATCGACCCAAACATCTTGCTGGAGCTCTGGGGTCCATCCGGTGAGCGAGATTCGGAAAGTCCAGCGTCCGTCTTTGATGCCGAGGGCGTCGTCCGGGTGCTTGGCGGTGAAGAGCTCACTAGCCCACTTGCCGCCGAAGACGCGTGAGAGAGCAATGGCACGGGCTGCACCAAATTTTTCGGTGGGCGGGTTGCCCATTTCAAGCGGTGAGAGGTCGGCGTTAAGTCGTTTGATTTGTCCATCCTTGCCAAAACGCACCGCGACCGACTCATTGAATACCGGATGGCCATGGTGGGTCCGAACACCGCGCACGATTAAATCGTCGCCAGAGCGAATCGCAACTAGGTTGGTGAGAGAGTCGTGTAACCCAAGCCCGAGAAGTGCTGGTGAATTTGTCGAGAGTTCTTCAAGCATCGAGACACCACGGTGGTGTGGATTGCTCTCAAGGCTGGTAGGTGAGCTGTTGGCAACTGCAAGCGCGAGTCCAACTGAAAAAAGGATACTGGGCACGGTCGTTTTCCTCCTGTATGAAGCGACTCGCTCGGGCAAGGTTGAGTCGAATTTGGTGGGACTATATGCACCGTGTCCAGGCTTGACCAGTGGTCTCTTTATTTTTGAACTCGGGAGTTGAATTAATTGGCAAATCCGTCTGAAAAGAGCTTCGAAGTGCCCTCTGTACTGGACAACGCGCGCCTCGATAAGGTGGTGATGGCCCTTGCTGAGTGCTCGCGCGCCGAAGCACGTCGGCTCCTTGGCTCGGGCCGAGTTAAGGTTGGCTCGCGCGTGTGCAAGATCACCGCAAAGCGGCTCAAGGCGGGTACCAAAGTGAGCTTGATTCCTTCGTTGTTGCCCGAGGAAACCGTCACTAAGCCGCAGGATGCAGCGCTCGAGATCGTTCATCTCGATACACATATTGTTGTGGTCAACAAGCCGCCCGCACTTCTGAGTGAACGTGACCGTCATGGCGGTCCTTCGGTTGAGTCTATCTTGCCTGGGCTTATCCCCGAGGGCACGAAAGGACCTCGTCCTGATGAACTGTGGCTTTGTCATCGCCTCGATGCGACTACCAGCGGAATTCTGATGCTCGCGCGTAAAAGCTCAGCGAACCGAAAGCTTCAGGTCGCATTCCGAGAGCGAACCGCTCAGAAGGCCTATCTCGCATGGGTTGGGGGGGAGTTCGTAGGAAAGCGCTGGGTGGATGCGCCTATTGGTCGGCTTAAAGGGACGAAGCACGGGGTTCTGGAAAATGGTAAGCCATCTCGGACTCAGTTCGAATCCATTTGGACGGGACATGGCATCAGCCTGATCTGTGCCCGACCTAAGACTGGGAGAACCCATCAAATTCGGGTTCACTTGGCGCATTTGGGGCATCCCATTTTGGGTGACCGCCTTTACGGTGGCTTGATGTACCTGCCAGGTTCGAAGATGCCGGTGAGACGGGCATTGCTCCATGCGCAAGCGCTCTGTGTGACACATCCGCAAAGTGGACAATTAACCGAGTATCGGGTTGCTCCACCGGACGATTTCCGCGATGTAGCGGGTACACTATCCTTAGATATAGAGTGGGAGAGCTTGGGACGTGTCAAAGAAGTCGAAGAATCAGAAAAGTAAGGGCCCGAAGCGCGCGCGTACCGCCGACAAGCACGTCCTCTATGAAAAGTCCGTGCAGAACACCGAGATTGACGTGGAGTTTTTGGAAGAAATCTTCGCGAGCAATAAGAAGAAGCGACCAATGAAGCTGCGAGAAGACTTCTGCGGAACCGCGTCGCTTGTAGCGTCTTGGGTTGCAAGCCACAAAAATCGCTCGGCAGTTGGACTCGACCTCGATGTGCCGACGCTTGAGTGGGCCGAGAAGCACAATCTTTCCAAACTTACCGATAAGGAACGGAAGCGCGCGACGCTTCTCGAAGAAAATGTCATGACCGGGCCCGCTGACAACTTTGATGTCGTGGTTGGCTTTAACTTTTCATACTGCGTCTTCAAAGAGCGCGCGGATATCATCAAATGGATGCGTAATGCTCATGCGGCGTTGAAAAAGGGCGGTGGCCTTTTCCTCGATAGCAACGGTGGCAGCGAGCTCACTGTTGAACAGATTGAGCGTCGAGAGGTGGAAGACTTTGTCTACTGCTGGGACCAGCAGCCCTATAACCCGATCAACGGCGAGGCGATTCGAGCCATTCATTTTGAGTTCGATGACGGGTCGGCTCTCAAGAATGCGTTTGTCTATGATTGGCGTATTTGGTCCCTACCTGAGCTGCGTGATTGCATGCTCGAAGCCGGCTTTTCTGAGGTCGAGGTTTATTGGGAAGGTTGCAATCGCAAGGGTGAGGGCAATGGTATCTTCACTCATAAAACCGATGTTGAACAAGAACTCGCCTGGATTGCCTATATGGTGGGCTGGAAGTGATTGCTGCGGTTGGTAGGCAGCTCTTCGGGGCCGTTCAGCAGCTCGGCGGCACCTTGCCCCATCCTCTGCGCGAGACATTTTTGATTCGCAGTATCGGTCTTCGAAAAATCCCGCTGGTGTTTTTCTGTTCCCCAGAGGTTTTGGAACTCTCGTCCGAGCGAACCATCATTAAAATTCCACTCAATTATCGAACCAAGAATCACCTGGATGCGATGTATTTTGGGGTGATTGCGGTCGCAGCGGATATCACGGGTGGATTGGCCGCCTATAAAGTTATCCGTGAGTCGGGCCGTGAGGTCTCTCTTGTGTTCAAGGATTTTAAAGCGGACTTTATCAAACGGATTGAAGGCGATGCGACTTTTACCTGCGCAGACGGCGTCGCAATTCAGGAATTCATGCAGAGAGTACTCGCGTCCGATATTCGTGAAAATATGCCAGTTCGGGTTGAGGCGCGGGTTCCAGAGCTGCTGGGTGATGAGGTGGTCGGGCGTTTTGAGCTGACCCTCTCGTGTCGGGCTAGGTAAGTGAATCCAAGATCGCGCGAGAGTTTCGCTCCGCGGCACCACTGGCTTGGTGAATTCTCTCTCGAGCCCGTTGTCCGAGCTCATGACGTAAGCTGTCATTTTCCAGCAGGTCAAAGACTGCTTGTTTGAGTCTGGCGCTGTTCTCGACTTGGACGCCGCCAGTGCCGAGGAGTAGCTGAACACTGTCGACAACATTCCACATATTGGGCCCAAATAAGACCGGGACACCGGTCATCGCCGGCTCGATGATATTGTGTCCACCCCGCTGATTGAAACTGCCACCTACAAAAACCAAGTCCGCAAGATGGTAGCAGGCAGAAAGCTCGCCGACTGAATTCAAAAGGATGACCGGGCTGTCAATACCCGATACGCCTTCTCGTAATGAGACATCAAGGGCACGGGCTTCACAGAGCTCTCGCACCCGTTGAGTGCGGTCGATATAGCGCGGTGCCAAGAGAAGTTTAAGCTGTGGGAAACGGGCTCGGGCCTCGGTGAAGATATCGAGGAGGATTTCCTCTTCACCGTCGTGAGTGCTGCCACATACCCACACAAGGTCTTCCTCTTTGAACTTCAATGCTTGACGAAGTTCTTCAATCCGGTCGGGCGATTCCTCGGTGAGCGAGTGGTCCAATTTGGTATTGCCGGTGACCTTGAGGGTTCGTGGTATAGCTTCTAGCCCGAGGGCTCGGTCCCGCTCGGTGCCATCACGTAAGAGGATGGCCGACATCCGTTGGAGAAGATTGCCGTAGAGCCTGAAGAGCCAGTGGTATTTGCGTGTGTTCTTTGGGGAGAACCGAGCGTTGTGCATGAACGTCTTTAAGTCCCAGTCGGCGGAGGTATGGATGAGCGCTGGCCACAGCTCGGTGTACTCAAGAACCAGGGCATCCGGCTGGAAATGTTCGATGTAGCGATGTACGGCAAGAGGGTAATCCCAAGGCGCGTAATTGACATGCTGCAGGAGGCCTTCATCGAGGTATTTTTTGCCCATTGAATAACCACTGTCGGTAATGGTTGTGAGGCAGATATCCAAATTTGAGTCGGCAGACTTTAAAGCGCGTGCGGTGGGTACCAGCGCGAGGACGTCCCCGGCGGATGCTCCATGAAACCAGATGCGTTTTCCCAACTTAGGCGCTGATGAAAGCTTAAATATACCGTGACGCTGCCAGAAACCGCCCCTAATTTTGGGTACAATTTGAGTCAGAGGCGACAAGAACCACGCGATGATGGTATGTAGCAGGCTCATGGCATAGGACATGACGTTGGTGTATGCGCGCCGCGTGGCTTTGTCGAGAGCATCGTCACTTTTGAGGTCTTGAGGATAAGGGTAAGAAGGCACTGTGGCTAAGTCTGGGGAAACAAACCAAAAGACGCTGCGGGCATTTGCAATCTACCTCGCTTTTGTTGTCGTGGGTGGCGCATTCTTGGCACCTTGGCTCTGGTATCTCGGACAATATCTCATCGCGGCCGACATTCTCCCTCAGCTCAAGCCGTTTGGTTTTGCGAAATATCTCAATCGAGCAGTGCTTATCCTTGTGATTGTTGGTCTCTGGCCTTTCCTAAAGTATGTCGGGATGTCGGACCGAGAGCAGTTTGGGATTGTCCCGAACCCCAGTTGGCGGAGAGACCTCGGGGTGGGCCTGGCGGTAGCGTTGGCTATCCTCTTGGCCTGTGGCTTGGTCGGTGTTGGTTTAGATTATCGAAAGTGGACAACGGGACTACCGAAAGTATCCACGGTCGTCGCAGTGTTTGCCGCGGCGGCGGTCGTCAGTCCGCTTGAAGAGGGCCTCTTTCGAGGTGTCTTATTAAGCGCATTGCTGCGGCGTTATCAGCTCAAGGTTGCCATCGCAGTGCAAGCAGCGATCTTTGCTAGTTTACATTTTTTGAAACCGACGAAGGCCTACCGTTCTTATGCGGGTGAGGTCGAGCCGTGGACTGGATTTGAGCTCTTGCCGCATTTTCTTTCTGGGTTTAGCCAACCCTCGAAGCTCATCGCTGGTTGGCTGACGCTCTTCGCGGTCGGTGCAGTATTGGGGGAGCTTAAGGTGCGAACACGCTCGCTTTGGCTCCCAATCGGTGTTCATGCGGGATGGATACTGGGCTTAAAGACCTTGAAGCTCGCGACCCGTAAAGAGAATCCACCTGATCTCTTCTACCAAATCGGCGATGCGCCGGGCGGTATCTTGGCCTTGGGCGCTGTGATCGCAACGTGGCTTATTCTGCGTCGTCTCCATCCGAGCGACAGACCGGTGGAGGTATCGTAAGTGGGATCGATTCGGCCTGATAAGTGGGAAGCACTCCGAAAGCGCATGGCGGAGATTGGTCTGGAAGAGTCAGATTTGGTCGAGACGTTTGTCAGAGGCAGCGGTCCCGGTGGACAGAAAGTGAATAAGTCGTCGATTGCGGTGCAGTTGAAACATCAGCCATCGGGACTCGAAGTAAAAGTCCAGCGTGAACGTTCGCGCGATGCGAATAGGTTCCTAGCAAGGCGTGCTCTATGCGACCTCTACTGTGAAAAAGTATTGGGGCAGGGGACCAAGCAGTCTGCGAAAGCGCTTAAGGCGAAAAAGCAGAAGTCTCGTCGGAAGCGACGAAGTCGCTCGGGGCAAGGGCCGTCGGAGTAGAATTAGTCGAGCTTCCACCAAAGAGCCCGCCAGGGCGTGTCTTTATCGTCGTATTTGACCGGTTCCGTTGCACTTCGTCCCTGGGACTCAAAGACCTCGGAAAAGCCATCGATAATCTCGGCTACCTGCTCTTCGAGGATTCCGCTCAAGAGGAGGATGCCACCACGCTTTGTCCGCTGAACCAGGTCGGTTGATAGACTCAGAAGAATGGGGGCGATGATATTTGCTACGACTAAGGAAAAGTCGGTTTCTAGCTCGTCTACGGAACGTGTATCAAACTGAACAGCCCCAACCACTTGATTCAGCGCCGCGTTGGTTGCAAAGGCTTCAGGCGAGGCGGGGTCGATATCCAGACCCACGATATTTTCTCTACCCCAGAGAGCGAGCGCGATACTCAAGATTCCTGAACCACAACCGACATCCAATGTCTCATGTGGAGCCCAGGTGTTCAGGTTGGCCTCTAAAGCTTGTAAACAGAGCTTTGTCGTTGGGTGTTGGCCGGTGCCAAAAGAGAGGCCTGGGTCGACCTTGATGACGACGCTTTCGGGTTTGGTCTCAAGTTCTTCCCACGAAGGGCAGATCCAGGTCGTTTCGCTCAATTGAATGGGCTTGAAGTAGCGTTTCCATCGATGAAGCCAGTCGGCATCTCGTCGATGCTCGAAGCGGTCTAGGAACCATTCTTCGGGTGTTGTCCCAAATTCAGAAGCGGCGGCAGCAGCAATCTCTCTTGCGTCGCTTTCCTCGGTATCGGGTGGAAAGGTAATCACCAGCCACTCCCAGCCACCTGGCAGTGTTATTTCGGGGAGCGTTCGTGCTGGTTCGTCTTCGAGTCGTGGCAAAAAGTGCGGGTCGAGCGTGGGCGAGAGGGTCTCGACACCCCAAGCACCTTCGTACATCAAGTTGCTGGCAATATCGTCGGAGACAGACGTACACGCCGCAAGCCAGAGCTCATTCCATTCCGTCTGCCGGTGATCCTCACCGCCAACTTCGCCGGGATTGAGAGACATGATGGGTGCGTTGCTTATTTCACCACGCGGAGATGCGAGGTTTTTTTGGATGCGTCGGGTGCGGGGGGCATCGGGTCTGGTTCATCGTCGGAATCACTTGATTCGGACCCTTCGGTTTCGACCAGTCGAAGAGGTGAATTTCGATTGAACCCGTTGCCGCTCTTGGCTTGGCTCAGCTCGATTTGCTCTTCTTCTTCACGTTCACGACGAATCGTCTCTGCGACGACCTCGACCGGGATATCGTCGGGGAAGAGAAAGGGCTCGCGGGTTTCATGAGAGACCATGATGTAGATGGCGCTCCATGGAATTTCGCAATTGAACGGTGAGCCGCGAAAGGTAAGTGTGGCATGCACGCCCCAGTCAGTGACATCGAGGGGCAGGTTGAAGCGGGTCGAGATATTGAGGACCAGCTGGGGCTCGGTAGTCAGATAGTCGGGCAGCGACGCTTCTTCGTGACGCGCGTCGAGCGTAATCATAACCATCCCTTTTTCGAGGAGGTTCTCGATTGTTTCTTTTTTTTCTGCCGCACTGGCCGTCTGAGACATTCGATTTATCAACCTTGTAAGTATGCACATGCCGAGGGCGGACTCGCTGAGACGCCCATGCTATCTATGTCTGAGCGGCTGATAGCGCAGCTACTGAGGCTTCGCCAGAGTCTGGCGATTTTTTTCGGCTCCCACAGCTGCGACATTTGCCGCACGCTTTTATTGTACCCTCGATGCGCGAAACCGAAACAAATCCGCGCGCAAAAAGACCGCGTTGTTCGTGGGCGGCGACGGAGAGCGTGAAAGCTGAATCGGGATCGCTCTTGCCGATCAGGGCGTTTGCAGCCTCTTTGACCGCGATAAAGTGTTTGAAAGCAATGAAGTTTTCGTCGTCAGAGAGCGTGTCGACGTGCGGTAGAAGCAGGTCGTAATCCGATCGGGCGAGGGTGTCGATCTCCATGTTGCCGAGCAAGGGCATCAGAAACGCCTGGTGCCCAACCTGAGCCCCACAGGTCCGCTTCGTGAGAGCGTAATCTTCAAGTCGGTCATTTTCGTCGAACCAAAGTTCGAGGACGTCGGTGATATCATCGCAAGGCATTGAGCTTATGTAGCGGAAGCGACCCGCGCCGTCGATGATTCGTGCAAATTTGTTGGTGTCTGACCCGAGTCTGGGTAGAGTCGGACCGAAGTCGTAACGGTTGGTTTCGGAAAGAAGATTTTATGCCGCATCATCTCCTATTGGTTGACGAAGACGTCTCGTATCTGCAGGCGACGCGTAAGATCTTGGTGTCGATGGGCTACCGCGTCGAGGTTGCATCCGAGCTTGATGAGGCGCGCGGACGTCTTGCACAGCGGCCGGTGGACGGACTCTTGGTCGACATAGAAATCGGTGGAGGCTCCGGACTCGATCTTTTGCATGAAGCGCTCGAACAGGGGCGAACGCGTACCGCGGTTGTGATTTCAGAGGCGGGAAGTATCCCCAAAGCCGTCGAAATCATGCGATTGGGCGCGTCGGATTTCCTTCCGAAGCCAGTCACAGAAGACGAGCTTCGAGCCTCCCTCACGCGCGCCTTGGGCAAGCCCAACGCCGGTGCGCTTGACGAAGACGAGCGCCGAGCGTGGAGAGATCAGTATTGCCCCAATTTCATCGGCGATGACCCACGCATGCTCGAAATCTTCGGGATCATCGAGCGGGTTGCGGCCACAAACTGCAATGTGTTGGTCACAGGACCCACGGGCGCAGGTAAAGAGCTTGTAGCGAAGGCGATGCATGACGCGAGTGAGCGCAGAGAAGCGCCTTTTGTAGCGCTGAACTGTGCAGCCATTCCAAAAGACCTCATGGAAAGCGAAATGTTTGGCCATACCAAGGGGGCTTTTACCAGCGCAGATGGCGTCCGGCAGGGTAAATTCGAGGTCGCCGACGGTGGTACACTCTTTCTCGATGAAATCGGCGAAATGAATATCGAGCTGCAGAGTAAGCTTCTGCGGGTGATTCAAGAGCGTGAATTCACACCCGTTGGCGCGAATAAGGCAAAGAAGGTCGACGTCCGCATTATTTCTGCGACGCACCAAGATTTGCTCAAGATTTCCTCCGAAGGTCGCTTCCGAGAGGACCTTTTTTATCGACTCAACGTTATTCCGATTGCGTTGCCACCTCTGAAGGAGCGTCTGAGCGATGTGCCACGCCTGGCTGCTTATTTCGTGAAGCGTCTTGCGGTTCGGCATGGACGCAATATCGCAGGCATCGACGATATGGCGAAGCGTTCGCTTGCCTCATACGAGTGGCCAGGCAACGTCAGAGAGCTCGAGAACACGATGGAACGGATCATCGTCTTGAAGCGAGACGAAGGCATGATCACGGTCTCCGACCTTCCCACGCATCTCTCAGGCATCGAGCCGGGGGGTGGTGAGGTTGGGCTTGCGGTGGGTGAGCTGCCAGAGGATGGCCTGGACCTTAAGTCAGTGCTTGAAGAGATCGAGAGCAAGTATATCCTCGAGGCGCTGAAGCACGTTCAAGGAAACAAGACGAAGGCCGCAGATTTCCTCGGGATGAAGCGCACCACCCTGATTGAGCGATTAAAACGCCTGGATCTGGAAGACTTTTGACGAAGTCCCGTGCCGATTTGGCACGTCTCTTGTATCATCTCCTATGATGAAAGCATTGAGCCTACGATTTACCGCCTTAAGTGTCGTCATTTTGACGTTCTGTGCAGCGGTTCCAGCCGAAGCGGGTGAGTTTTTCTACTCGGGTCGGGCCAAAAAGCTGAGTGCGAAGGCCACCGTGCTCTCTGACCGCTATACGCTCGTCACAATGATCAACCAGGAATTGGATGGATTGGAAGATGCATTACGAGAGGCAGCCGAGGACGGTCTGCGCTTCAAGGCGGTTCCGATGCGAAACCGAGGCGTAGAACTTACCATAATCTTCCCTGAGCCCATCGTGAAGGTAAACGTGAGCGTGAAGAAGCGACGCAAGCTCAACTTCCAAGTGATCTATCAGAGCCGGGAAGACCTGATGAGAGACCGCATTCGAAAGCGCCTCTACGTACCCGTCCCATCATCTTTTGTCGCCGGTCAATATTCGGATGCTGAACGGCTCTTGCGAACCGGCAATCTCAAAGATGCCCTGGTCGAGTACAACGAGCTGAGCGAAGAGTATGCGCTGCGTGCTTGGGCACAGCTTCGTCTTGGAGATATCGCGCTCTTGGGTGGTGATACCCGCGGTGCTTGCCGTCGGTATGGTGGCGTCAATGAGGCGTTCCGTTCGCAAATATCTGGAATGCTTGCAGTTTTAAGACGTCAGGTCTTGGCCTGTGGCTGGGGACGAGACAGTCGACCGGACTGGGATGTGATGTTGATGCGGGCGGATCGGACCGGGGGTCGGGTCGGTGAATACCTCCGAGCCGAAGTCGTGTGGGCGATGGGACAGGTCGCCACCGCGGATGAAGTCGACCTGGTACTTGAGCTCTTAAACGCCACTGCCATCAAGCGAAAAGCCTATCGACGGCAGCTCAAGGCGCAGGAGCGGCTGATGGTCTCGAGGTCGGTTCGGTTGCCTGAGAAGGCCATCGACGTGGCTCGAATGTGCTATCGACACACCGAGCGAATCGCGAAGCATCCCGATGCAAAAGATCTCAACTTTCGGTGTTCGGCGGCGCTCTTAGAGCTGGATCTCATCGAGGAATCCATCGCGAAGAGCCAAGAACTCATCAAGCCGTCAAAAAAACGTCGAGGTGAGGGGGCGCTTTGGCGGGTCCGTGACGGCGCAGCGCAAGCGATGCTCCTTCTGGCGCAGGCTTATCGGCAAAAAGGCGACCCAGATTATGTCTACGCAACGCTCGTAAGGTACCAAAGACGCTTCGGAAATTACGTGCCCCCGGTGGTCCCACCGATGCCGAAGGTCAAGCGAATGAAGATGCGGGATCTTCCAATTGGTAAGGAAGTTGCAACGTTTGAGAAGAGACTGAACGACATCGAGCGAGGGCTTGATGCTGCTCTGAGATGATAGTGGTGTGAGGAGGTAGGT
>JAYYQC010000368.1:0-9560 GCA_036128675.1 Myxococcota bacterium
GAATCGTTTATAATCGCGGCCAATGATCTTTCGGAACGGTCGCAAAAACTCTATCAAGAGCGTCTAGGACCCTGGTCCGGCGCTGAATTGGCTAGAGCCATTGGTTTGGATCGAGTGGGTGTGCTTGCGATTGAGCCTTCAGGGTTTGCAATCGACGCGCATTTTTGGTTTGGGCTGCTACGCAGCTTGTCGCCTCAAGTTGAAGAGATTAGAGGCTAAAGTGAAAGTCCTATCTGCAGTGCAGAAAGGCCGAACGCGGGCAATGAAATCCTACACGGATTCCGGCGCTTGCATATACGGATTTAAGGTGGCGTTACGATGAGTAAAGTTCGAGTGCATGAGCTCGCGAAGGAATTTGACCTCGAGAACAAGGAAGTGATCGAGCGTTTATCTGCAGCAGGCGTTGAAGTGAAGACTCACAGCAGCTCGGTTTATGCCGATGAGGCACGGTCCATCTTGTCAAAGCCGGCACAAAAGTCGGCGAAGCCCAAGCGTGCCGGTGTGATGATCGTGCGCAAGAAGCCTCAGGTCAAAAAGGAAGAGACCGAGGCAACGGAACCGAAGAAGGCCGTTCCACCCATGATCCGCAAGGCTGCAGCCAAGCCAGAGCAGCCAGCACCTGCTGAAGAACAAGCGCCTGCACCTGCAGCCGTCGAAGCAGCGCCTGCACCGGTTGAGGCCGAAGCGCCTGCACCGGTCGCACCAGTCGCGGTAACTGCCCCGCAGGAAACGAAGCTCGAAGAGACTCCAACCCCGGTTGTCGCACCCGAGCCCGTTGCACCTATCGCGGCAGAGAGTGCGCCAGTGGCAGAGGTTAAGCCGCCAGTGGAAGAGAAAATCGAACCAGCCAAGCCAGCCGAGACCAAGGCTGAACCAGTGGCAGAAGCGCCACCGGCGACGAATGAAGCTGCTTCGGCACCGGTGGCCGCTGATGCTCCGGCGAAGAAGCCAGCAGGTCCAGGTGGCGCGCGTGTTGTGCGCATGATTGACCGAGAAAAGCTCATGGAGCGCCTTCCTGGTAAACGAGGCCCTCGTCAAGGCGGTGGTGGTCCTCGCGGTCCCGGTGGTCCCGGTGGTCCACGAGGTGGTCCTCGCGGTCCTGGCGGTCCCGGCGGCGGTCGTGGTCCTGGTGGTCCCGGTGGTGGCCGTGGTCCTGGTGGCCCAGGTGGTCCAGGTGGTCCTGGTGGCGGCCGTGGTCCAGGTGGTCAGTCGTATGGTGCAGTTACCGAACTCCGCGTGGTAAGTGACCCATTTGGTGGCGGCCGTGCAATGATCGACATGAACCAGGGCGGTAATCGTCGTGGAAAGAGTGGTGGCCCGGCTGGGAAAAAGAATCTGGGTAACCAAAACCAACATGGTCAAGGTCGACCTTCGAAGCGAACCATGGTGGATATGCGCGAACGAAGCGCGGGGCCATCAAGGTTCAAACGTAAGAAGGGTGGCTCGAAGCGAAACGCACCAGCCGTGGTTCAACCAGCAACTCGGCCAAAGGAAGCGAAGCGCGTCATCAAGATGTCGGCTGATACAATCATCGTTGCGGATTTCGCTCACGAATTGGGTTTGAAGGCAGCCGAAGTTATTCGACGTCTGATGACTCTCGGCGTGATGGTTAATCAAAACCAAGCCATCGACATGGATACAGCCACGCTCGTAGCTGACGAGTTCGGCTACCGTATTGAGTCAACTGCCTTCTCTGAAGATGAAGTCTTGGTAAGCGATGATGTTATCGGCGATGAAGACAAGCACATTGAGCGGCCACCGGTTGTAACCATCATGGGTCACGTAGACCATGGTAAGACCTCTCTGCTCGATAAAATTAGAAGTTCGCGTGTAGCCGCCGGCGAGGCTGGCGGCATTACTCAGCATATCGGGGCTTACTCGGTCGAGCTTAAGGGCAAGGGCAAGATTACGTTCTTGGATACACCTGGTCACGCAGCATTTACTTCGATGCGAGCACGGGGTGCCAAGGTGACAGATATCGTCGTCTTGGTTGTTGCTGCGGATGATGGCGTGATGCCGCAGACTGAAGAAGCGATTCGGCACGCTCAGGCTGCAGGCGTTCAAATCATCGTTGCAGTCAACAAATGTGATTTGCCTGCGGCGAACCCAGACCGTGTTACTCAAGAACTCTCCAACTTTAACCTGATTCCTGAAGCCTGGGGTGGCGATACCATTTACGTCCACACGTCTGCGACTCAGGGAACCGGTATCGATGACTTGTTGGAGTCGATTCTCCTTCAGGCAGGCGTCATGGAACTCAAGGCTCACCCAGACTGCGATGCAGTCGGTGTCGTCATTGAATCGCAGCTTGATAAGGGACGCGGTCCAGTAGCAACGGTGCTGATTCAGCACGGTGTTCTGAAGAAGGGCGAGCATATCGTCGTTGGTGAGCATGTTGCAAAAGTTCGTGCGATGACCGACCACACCGGGCGTCAGCTCAAAGAAGCAGGTCCGTCGACAGCAGTCGAGCTCATGGGACTCGAGGGGGTTCCTGAGGCAGGTGACAAGCTTAACCGGGTTGAATCAGCCGAAGTAGCACGCAGTGTTGCTGAACACCGCAGCGATCTGAAGCGGGCGGCGAGCGAAGGTGATTCTCCAAAGCTTACGCTTGAAGAGATGATGCGCAAGATGCGCGAAGACGAGGTCGCTGAACTCAAAATCGTTCTCAAGGCCGATGTGAATGGTACAGTCGAAGCCGTAAAAGCGGCGCTTGAGAAATTGAGCAACGACGAAGTTAAAGTATCGGTAATCTCGCATGGTGTGGGCGGTATCTCTGAAACAGATGTCATGTTGGCATCTGCGAGTTCCGCTCTCACCATCGGCTTCAACGTGCGTCCTGATGGAAATGCCCGCAAAGTCGCTGACCGTGAGAAGATTGAGATTCGCGCGTACAAGATCATTTACGAGCTCGTTGATGACGTAAAGAAGGCAATGGAGGGCTTACTTGAGCCTGAATCTCGCGAAGCAGTCATCGGCCGTGCCGAAGTTCGCGAACTCTTCCGAATCAACAAGGTTGGCGTTATCGCTGGTTCACGTGTTCTTGACGGCAAGGCTCAGAAGTCTGCTCGGGTTAGAGTCGTTCGCGACAGCACGATGCTATACGAAGGTAAGGTTTCGTCTCTACGTCACTTCAAAGATGATGTGCGCGAGGTGGACACCGGACTGGAGTGCGGTATCGGCATTGAGGGTTACAATGACCTCAAGATGGGCGATGTAATCGAATTCTTCACAATTGAAGAAGTTCGTCGAACGATGGATTGACGTTACCCTTCTGAGACAAGGACTGAGTTAGACAGACCAAGGAGGGGAGCGTGGGGGTAGTTTCGCCGACCAGTTTGGAAGAATACCGCGTCCTAAAAGAGGAACTTCTCGAACATGGACGTCGCTATTACGGTGACGACGCGCCCATCATCTCGGATGCTGAGTATGACCAGCGGTTTCGTGCCTTATTGACTTTTGAAGCTGCTCACCCCGACCAGGTTGCACCAGATAGCCCGAGTCAGCGGGTTGGTTCAGCACCCCGCTCAGACCTTCCGCAAGTGAAGCATCGATTCCCGATGCTCTCTTTAAACAATGTTTTCGATTTCGAAGAGTTGACCGAATTCGAAGCACGGGTCCGTCGTCATTTGGGAATGCAGGAAAGCGAGACTGTTGGATTTACGCTTGAGCCAAAGATCGACGGGTTAGGTATCGAACTGGTTTACGAGGATGGTGTTCTCATTCAAGCCGGCACACGAGGTGATGGTGAGACCGGCGAGGATGTAACTCCCAATGCTCGAACTATTCGAGATATTCCACTGAGGTTACGAGGAAAGTATCCTGCGCGACTCGAGGTGCGAGGTGAGGTTTTTATTGAGCGGCAAGCCTTTGATGACTTCAATGCGCGTCGGGCGGAAGAAGGACTCAGCCTCTTCGCCAATCCACGCAATGCCGCTGCAGGTTCACTGAGACAGCTAGATTCCAAGATCTCCGCCGAGCGTCCACTTTCGGCCATTATGTATGCTTTATCGAATACGGTGGAAGACTTTGTCCCTGAGAGGCACGATGCATTAATCGCTTGGCTGGCATCTCTTGGGTTTCGCACGATGGCGACTCCGGGGGCCAGGGGGGCGTCCGAAGCTCAGGCGCATTATGAGCAAATGCTGGCTAAACGCTTTGACTTTCCGTTTGAGATTGATGGGGTCGTTGTAAAAGTCTCCGAACACCGTTTGCAGGCTGAGCTTGGCCTTCTTTCGCGGGCACCGCGCTGGGCCGTCGCGTATAAGCTACCGGCAGTTCAGGAAACGACGACAGTTGAAGCTATTTCTTTACAGGTTGGAAGAACTGGAGCTATCACGCCGGTCGCGGAACTGAAGCCGGTGAATATTGGAGGCGTCACAGTCTCGCGTGCAACGCTTCACAATCAAGATGAAATTCAGAGAAAAGATATCCGGGTCGGCGATCACGTCGTGGTTCAGCGCGCCGGTGATGTCATTCCTGAGATCGTGAGCCCCATCTTAGAAAAGCGCCCCAGTGATACAGCCCCCTTCGCGTTCCCAAGCCAGTGCCCAGTATGTGACACGTCGCTGGTGAGGCCCGAAGGTGAAGCTGTATCCCGCTGTCCCAATTACTTTTGCGGCGAGCAAGTCGTTCAGCGTCTTCGACATTTCGTAAGCCGGAAGGCGATGGATATTGACGGGTTGGGTCGGGAGATCGTCAAACAGTTGGTTGAGCATGGTCTGGTAAAGACGCCCGTGGACCTTTACCGACTCGATCGTGGCGACCTCACTATTTTGGAGGGCTTCGGCGACAAGAAAACCGAGAACTTGCTCTCTGCTATCAAAGAGAGCCGAGACAAGGGATGGAAAGAGTTCCTCTTCGGTCTTGGTATTCGGCACGTCGGTGAGCATGTCGCTGGACTCATCGCGAAAGTGTACCCGTCGATGGCGGCTTTGGAGAAGGCAGACCTAGATGGACTGAACGATATCCACGGCGTGGGCACTGAAGTTGCGGCATCGATTGTAGAGTTTGGCGCAAGCGAGTTTGGGCAAAATCTCTTTGAAGATTTCCGCTCGGTTGGCTTAGATCCACAGTTTGAATTGCAGGAGCGTGCTTCTGCTCAGCTCGAGGGTAAAGTCATCGTGGTAACCGGAAAACTGCAGCGGCTCTCTCGTGACGAAGTTCATGCCTTGATCGAGTCTCATGGTGGTCGACCTTCTGGAAGCGTATCGAAGAAAACCGACCTCCTCGTCGTCGGAGAAAAGGCAGGTTCGAAACTCAAGAAAGCAGAGTCGCTCGGGATCCCGGTTCAGACAGAAGACGACTTCCTGGCATCGATCGACACTTGAGTTCGGACTATGATGCCTGACGTGGGGGATTTGCCTACTTGGGTTTGACCTTGTATGGTCGGTGCGGCTAGACGCACCATGTCATAAACGAGAGGGAATCAAATAATGAGAGGGAGAGGCGTGAGAATTGGCTGTGGATTATTGATGCTTTGGCTTACGACTGGCTGCTCAATCTACAAAATTGCCGGTAATGCTGTTTCTGATTACGCCGTTTCTGATTTGGGCCCGTTTATTCTCTCAACTGAAGACGTCGAGATGGGTTGTCAGACCGGGCAAGCGCTTGGAAA
Organism: Myxococcota bacterium; assembly: GCA_036128675.1. Classification (GTDB taxonomy): domain Bacteria; phylum Myxococcota; class XYA12-FULL-58-9; order XYA12-FULL-58-9; family JABJBS01; genus JAYYQC01. Next base: position 5,615 of record JAYYQC010000368.1, read on the forward strand.
CCTTCTTTTGAGCTTTGACCGAGTGGGCTCCGACACCGATTTACCTGGTGTTGTAACGCTCTTCGCATCAGGGCTTTGTGCAGAACTTCAGGCCAATGAAGCAGAGCTCGGTTACCACCGGGCCCTCTTCGCAAAGAAGCCGACTGATGCGATGGATGCACGTATTGTTGAACAACGAGCCCACGCCGTTGCCGCCTCACGCTACGCACGAGCCTGGGGTCACATGGTCACAGTATTTGGCGAGCCGACCGAAGGGCAATGCCCGGACCTCGATGAGGAAGACCGTCTCTTTTACCTCGTGGGGCTAGCTGCAGGCGTTCAAGCAATTCTGCATGACCGCGCAAGTGGTGGTCAGGTCGGCATGGATATGAGCGTCTTGAGCAAAGTAGCACGCGCCACTGAGTGTGTAGATGACGCTGAGTTTTGGCAAATCCCAAGTGGCTTTCGTTTTGCCCTATATGCGAGTGTTCCTGGCTCGGGTCCCGCCGATATTGACCCTGTGGCTATGTTGCGAGACGCATCGAAGCAGGGTGAGGCTCTTGGCGTAAATATGGGTTGGGCACTGCTTGCTCAAACTGGACGGGGCATCGGACAGGCAGAACTTGTCAAAGAAGCAATCGCGGCCGCCGCCGCACGAAGCACTTCGACAGATACCCCGGCACTTGCGAAGCTACTCGATAAATACGCGCTTGGAATGTTGACCCATTTCTCAGATGTGAAGTGGACTGAGGACCGAGGGCATAGAACCCCGGTTGGGTCATTTGGAACATTTTATCAAGCACCCGTCGTGGAAGAGGATGATGGTTTGTTGGATGACCTTTAAAGAGGCATTCGGGGAAACGAGATAATAATTCTAGAAAGCTCTGGAGAGAAAATGATGTTTAGAAGCTTAGCAGCCCTCGTTCTTATGACCGCATCGGTATCCGCCAATGCAGGTAACCTCAATCTCTGTGTCTACGATCCGAGTGGTGCAAACGGGGATGCCTTTCAACTCATGAAAGAGTATCGCATCGCTGCCTTGGGCTGGGGCGTCGATTTCAAGTTGAAGCCCTACACCGATGAAAAGACTGCCGCAGAAGATTTCAAAGCGGGACAGTGCGACGGCGTTGTATTGACTGGAACGCGGGTACGTAGCTTTCAAAAGTTTACTGGAACCATCGAGGCAATGGGTGCGGTACCAAGCTATGACCATTTGCGCAGCTTGGTTGGTTATCTCGCCAATCCAAAGCTGGCGAAACGTCAGAAGAGCGGGGATTACGAGACGGCTGCCGTGTTCGCGGGTGGGGCTGTTTACCTTTTTCTCAATGCCCGCAAAGTAAACACAGTTGAGCAGCTCGCGGGCAAGCGTCTCGCAGTTCTTGAGTATGACACTGCATCGAAGGTGATGGCTTCTCAGGTCGGCGCATCTGTTGTTGGTGCCGAGATTGGTACGTTTGCCGGTATGTTCAATAATAAGAATGTCGCAATTTGTTACGCGCCTGCATTGGCGTATGAAGCCTTGGAGCTTTACAAAGGCATGGGCAACGGCGGTGGCGTGATTAACTACCCGCTGGCTCAGGTGACTTTTCAAGTCCTCATCCGTAGTAGTAAATTCCCTGCGACTTTCGCTGCCGAGTCTCGCAAGTGGGCACAGCAAAACTTCGACCGCTTCAAAGGTATGGCGCTCCAGGCCGAGAAAAAGATTCCGGGCGGCAAGTGGATAGATATTCCTGGTGGTGACCGAGCCCGCTACGATGAGATGTTTCTTGAGACGCGTGTTCGCTTGCGCGACAAAGAGAAAATCTACGACGCAGCGATGCTAAAGATTATGAAGAAGGTTCGCTGCAAAAAAGATGGTACCAGGGCCGAATGTGCTCTGAAGCGCGAGTAATTCCTCATCACTTTCTGATTTGACTTAGGCGAGGCTAGACCTCGCCTAACTTATTTAATGGGAGCCTCTAGTGTCGACGGTTTCAGAGGAACATGGTTGGAGACGGTTTCTGGGATTTCTTCCCAGCCTTGTCTTACTCACCACAGTATTGATCTACGGAACCGGCGAGAAGGTTCACTCACGCTTTCAACAAATAGGCGAAGATGTCTGGCCTGGGTACTATCAGATCCGAGTTGATCCGGTTGCGCCTACCTGTGACCCGAACGCGCCGGTGGTCGTTGCTGATACCAACGACGAGGCTCCTACCGACGATAGCGCCGACGAAGGTGATGACCTAGATGATCTAGATGACCTCGACGACCTCTTCGGCGAAGATGAAGGTCCAACCGAGGAGCAACAGCTCGAAGCAGCGCGTAAAGCGCTCGAACTCTGTAAAACCAAGCACGCACAATACGAAGCGTCGGTGGCGAAGATTACGACCGGCGTTAAAATGTTTCGCGCATTTGAGACGTCGTTGGGTGAGGTAGTTAAATTAGGTACGCATTACTCAAAACATATCCTCGTGTTGCTCCTCTTACTCTCATCGGTCGTCACCACGCTCCGGCGTGAGCACATCGCGCTTCGGGTGGCGTTAAGCCAGCGCGATCATTTGGTTAGCACCGTGGCTCAGCTCGCGACAGCAGGGTTGATGTTGGCTTCGGGGATCGCCTTCTGGCAGATCGACCTTCGAGAAGGCTTTCTTGATAAAACACCTCTCCACCTCATTTGGATTGTTGGTTTTGCAGGTTTAGTTCTCGCCAATATTTACCTCCTCGTTAAGCGGCCGGATGGTCTCTTGGTCGGCGGTAATTGGGGACGTGCTGCGGCGTCTATTCCGCTCTTTTCATACATGGGGCTGATTACAGGGATCTACTTCCTTACGGCTGAGTGGCACCCTGCTGGGCTCGCAATCTACATGTCGAAGCTCACTGAGCATAAGATGCTCTACCTCGCGGTTGGCCTCTATGTTTGGGTCGGTATGCTCCTAAAGCAGACTCGTCTCGCGACACTCAGCTTCGATATCATCCGTCCTTTCAAGATGTCACCTGAGCTCCTGGCATTTGTCGTTGTGGCGGCATCAGCCTTGCCTACCGCCTACAGTGGCGCATCGGGTATCTTTGTCATCGCTGCAGGCGGGGTCATTTATCAGGAACTCAAGAAAGCTGGAGCTCGAACCTCCCTTGCTCTCGCATCGACTGCGATGTCTGGAAGTATCGGTGTCGTATTGAGGCCTTGTCTTCTCGTTGTGATTGTCGCGTCTCTGAACAAGCAGGTCACGACCGACGACCTCTTCGGTTGGGGTTGGAAGATTTATCTTCTCTCCATCCTTCTTTTCTTCTTAGTCGTTGTGTTGATGAAGCGGGGCGCTCTCTCGGCTGAAGTTAATGGTACGACGTTGGCTCAAGCGGGGGCCGGCTTCAAGCCGCTGACCTCCTACATCGCCATCTTCGTCGTGATTTGGGCCATCTACGATTTCGGCTTTGGTGCAGCATTAAATGAACACACAGCATCGCTCATCCTGCCGGTGATCATGATCTTTATCCTCGGGTTTGACCGTTGGGTTCGGCATCGAGATGGCGAAGCCGAAGTTAGCAGTTTTGGAAAAAGTACAGTTGAGGCAACATCCGAAACGACGGGCCACATCGGAGCACTCTTACTAATGATGTGCATGTCGGTTTGTCTTGGAGGGATCGTCGAGCGCTCCGAGATGATGAATGCCTTCCCGCAGGTCTTTGAGTCGCCGATTATGGCGATGAGTGTTCTTGTCTTCGTTTTGGTCATTATCGGGATGACGATGGATCCATATGGCGCGGTCATTTTGGTTACCGCATCTATTGCCGATGTCGCCTATAAAAATGGCATTGATGCAGTGCACTTTTGGATGGTTGTCTTGGTGGCATTTGAGCTCGGATACCTGACCCCGCCGGTCGCTTTGAACCATCTCCTCACGCGGCAGGTTGTTGGGGGCGAGGATCCCGAGCCAGAGCCAGGGGCAAGCTTCTATATGAGGTACGAACGTTACCTCATGCCGATGTT
>JAYYQC010000369.1:0-5016 GCA_036128675.1 Myxococcota bacterium
CCCTCGGTCATTGTTTCCTCTAGGTGTAATATTCGTTTCGTGTTACTCCGATTGTAATGGGAACGGGAGGAGAGTTCTAGGTGGAAGCCACAATTGAAAACAAACCGCGCCCATTAAGTGAATGGTCGACGAACGAACGTCGGGCCATCAAGTACGTTTTTGCCGATATTGACGATACGATGACCAATGAAGGTAAGCTTGGACCATCTAGTTTCGAATCGCTTTGGCGGCTCAATGATGCTGATATCGGCATCATTCCAGTCACAGGACGGCCGGCTGGCTGGTGTGATGCGATCGCACGACAATGGCCGGTTATCGGTGTAATTGGAGAAAACGGTGCTTTGGCATTCTGGGAATCAAATGGCAAGGTTCAACGACTTTACCACGAAGATGCAAGTGAGATGAACGCCAAGAAACTAGATGCGGTTCGAGACGACATTTTGCAGAGGATACCGGAATCGAGAGTGGCCGGTGACCAATTTGCGAGGCTATTCGACCTTGCGATTGACTTTGCAGAGGAACTTCCTCGGTTATCCCTCGATACAGCGAAAGCGATACAACAAATATTTGTTGAGCATGGGGCGACAGCTAAAGTTAGTTCGATACACGTGAATGGGTGGTTCGGCTCTTGGGATAAACAGAGTATGGTTAAGACTTTCGGTCGGGAGCACCTAGGGCTTGAGTGGGACGCATTGAGAACGTGTTCGGTCTATTTAGGCGACTCGCCCAACGACGAACCACTTTTCAAGTCTTTCGATTCGTCCATTGGTGTAGCGAATGTTGTTGAATTTTTGCCGCAAATGCAGTTCCCGCCGACCTATGTTACGCAGAAGAGTGGAGGATTTGGATTTGCTGAGGCTATTGACTTTTTGCTTGAGGTTCGAAAATGCGACCCTTAGGCGCTGCCTCCGCTCATAGAGGATTCTTGAATTGAAACGTATCTTAGGAATCGACCCAGGTTCGCAACGAACTGGATGGGGAGTCGTGGAGAGTACTGGCTCTCGTTGTACCTATGTCGCCTCGGGTGTCATCGACCTTCGAAAAGTTGATGGGTTGGCAAATAAGCTTGGGCATTTATCCTCGGAGATCGAATTGGTTTTGCGTGAGTATAAGCCCAGCGCGGTGACTGTTGAGTCGGTTTTTCATGGTAAAAATGCAAAGTCCGCGCTCGTTCTTGGCCAGGCGAGAGGAGCGGTCTTGGCGATATTGGGTCGGGCTTCACTAGACTATTTTGAGTTGTCTCCCGCCGAAATTAAGCTAAATGTCGCGGGACATGGACGCGCGGGCAAGGAGCAAGTCGCGCAGATGGTTGAGCGGCTTTTAAAAATCAAGTTGAAGGGACCGGCTGACGAATTTGATGCTCTGGCGATTGCTATCGCTGGCGGTGCAGTTGTGGCGACATCGACAAGAGAATGGATGACCAAGCACGGCTTAGGTTAGTGGGACACAAGAACGGGACGAAAATGATTTCACATTTGACAGGGAAGCTTTTGGTTAAGTCTGCTGATGAGGTTGTCGTGAGTTGTAGCGGGGTTGGCTATGGGCTGGCGATGGCGATTCCTTCGATCAACGCACTTGGCCAAGTTGGAGACGATGTCTCGGTCTGGGTTCACACCCATATCTCTCAAGATATCCTGAAGCTCTTTGGCTTTCTGACGGAGTTTGAACGGAAAGCATTTAGAATTTTGATGGGTGCCAACGGTGTTGGTCCCAAGATGGCTCTTTCGGTACTGTCAGTCTTCACCGTAGAGGAACTTGTACGTGTTGTTGCGGACCGTGATGTAGCTGCGATGAAACAAGTGCCAGGCATCGGTGCAAAGAAGGCTGAAAAAATTCTTCTGGATCTCAGTGGTAAATGGCCAGAGGTGTTGGTGAGTGGCGAGGCCTCGAGTCTTCCGGCATCCGAGGCATCGGTCGAACAAGAAATTATTCTCGCGCTCACCCAGATGGGGCACAAAGAGAAGCCCGCAAAAGAAGCGGCCCAAGCGGCAATCGATACCCTCGGAGCCGATACAGAACTCTCCGCACTGGTGTGGCAAGCCCTCCGAGCGAGCACGCCGCGCAGGCCCTAGTTCGTTGACACAACGAGGGTTTTCAGCTAGATCCGCGCCCACACCCCTAGAAATGCGCAAGGTGACTTGCAACATCAAAGCGGGCTGAAGGCCGGCTTTTTTTGTGTAAATTTAGGGAGTTAACGCGCATCGAGCGCGAACAATGGAGATGAGGATTCGTGGCACACGCGTGGCTTCAAGAGTTAGAAAATTCGATCGGGGAACTCCTCGAAGGTGCGGGATACGAACTCGTACTTGCTGAATTTTTTGATGATTCCCGCATTCTACGTCTCTACATCGATCGGCTCGATAGCGAAGGTGTGACGATTGATGACTGTACTACAGTCTCCAGATTGGTAAGTGATTCGCTCGATGCCGAAGGCTTCAGCGACCAGATTCGAGGCCGCTATAACTTAGAGGTCTCTTCGCCAGGTTTGGATCGTCCACTGGTAAAGCCAGTTCACTTTCAACGCTTTGTGGGTGAGGTCGTCAAGGCGTCCGCGCACGTAGGTGTGAATGGTCGGAAGCGTTTCCAAGGGAAACTCGTCTCCGCCGATGAAAGTGGCTGTTCGATTGAGGTTGACGGCGAGATTTATGAACTCGCATTCGATAACATTGCAAAGGCGCGGATCGTTCCTCAGTTTTGAGGCATACGCGAAGTAAGGGAGGCGTTCTCATGGAAACGAATCTCAACATGGTCATTGACCAGGTAAGCAAAGATAAAGGCATTGACCGTCAGGTTCTCGTCCAGGCGCTTGAGGAAGCCATTTTGGCTTCCGCGAAGAAGGCGTTTGGTGCTGAGCGAGATTTGCACGCTGAGTACAATGAGGAAAAGGGTGCGGTTGACCTTAGTCAGACCATCACGGTTGTCGAAACTATCGAAGATTCATTCAATGAAATTACACTCGATGAGTGTGCTGAGCGTGAGATCGACGTCGAAGCGGGTGACGAGATGGTCTTCCCCATCTATTACCTCGCCGGCGATGAAGAAGATGCGCGGGCGCAAGACGAAATGTACGGTGATATTCTCAAGCTGAAGACCTACCGACGCAGCTTCGGGCGCATTGCTGCACAAACCGCGAAGCAAGTGATCATTCAGCGTATTCGCGATGCCGAGCGTTTCTTGGTCTACAACGAATACAAAGACCGTAAAGACGAGCTGGTAACCGGGATCGTACGCCGCTTCGAACGTGGCAACATCATTGTCGACCTCGGTCGGGCTGAGGCAATCCTTCCACTTCGCGAGCAATGCTCACGTGAATCGTATCGAACCGGCGACCGTGTTCAGGCATACGTCATCGATGTTCAGGAACATGCGCGTGGTCCTCAGATCGTTCTTTCTCGAACTTGTCCACAGCTTCTAATGAAGCTCTTCGAACTCGAGGTACCTGAGATTCACGAGGGTGTTGTGCGGATCGAAAGTGCTGCACGGGAACCAGGGTCGCGGGCGAAGATCGCGGTGAGTTCAGGTGACCGTGATGTCGACCCGGTAGGCGCTTGCGTCGGGATGCGTGGTGCACGTGTCCAGGCGGTTGTCCAAGAACTTCGGGGCGAAAAAATCGACATTGTACCATTTTCACAGGACGCAGCGACTTTCGTCTGCAACGCACTCCAGCCGGCCGAAGTAAGTCGTGTTCTCATCGACGAGGGTAACCGATCGATGGAAATCATCGTGCCCGATGATCAACTCTCCCTCGGCATTGGTCGTAAAGGTCAGAATGTACGTCTCGCAAGCCAACTTACTGGTTGGCGTCTTGATATTCACTCAGAGTCGCGGATTCAGGAAATTAAGGACCGCGCCTGGGAAAGTCTTGGCCGCATTACTGGCTGCACCGACTTCCTTGTTCAGACGCTTTACAACCATGGTATTCGCTCCGCGGTTGAACTGATCGCATCGGAACGTTCGTACCTCCTGCAGGTCCCAGGCGTCGACGAAGAAAATATCGATGCGATGTTGGAGAGTGCTCAAGGCGTGGCGAATGATGAGCGAGAGCGCGACCGCCGATTGAAGCTTGAAGCTGAACACGCTGCGCGTATCGCGGAATGTGCCAAGGAAATGCGCGCGATGATTCGGCGTACGCCTGAGGAGCGCATGCTGCAAATCAAAGGAATGGGCGCATCGACTCTGGAGGTTCTTACCGAGAAGAACATTCTTGTACCTGAGCGGCTCATGGAGTTGGGTGTCGACGGCATCGTCAACGAGGCAGATGTGCGGATTCAAGAAGCTAAGCAGCTCTTTTACGGTGCTAAGCACTTACTGCAAGAAGAGGCAGACCTTCGCGAGCGTGTAGATGCGCTCGGCCTTCGCATTGAGGGCGAAGACGTTCTTCTACCGGGACAAGAATCGGTATCTGCAGAGTCGACAGACTCGGGCGAACAAGACGCAGCTCAAGCATGAGACTGCGACTGAGGAGATCACCCAAGAATGGGCGCTGGACAAACAACCACAACGGTCGAATCGGCCTCACACGAAGCGTGTGGGCACGAGCGGATGTGCGTCGTCTGTCGCAAGCGCCGAGCGCCTGAGCAGCTTCTCAGAGTATGTCTTAAAGGCGGGCTCCTCCGATTCGATCGTAAAACCGAGAAGGGACGCAGCGGCTGGATTTGCCCGGATCGGGATTGTCTTGAAAAGTTAAGTGCTCCGATGATTGGTCGCGCGCTTAAGGTACCAAAATTCCGTTTTCCCGATGATTTCAACGCGCTCGGGTATCTCAGAGCACGAGCAAATCAGGTGGTTTTGGAGCTTCTCGGGTTGGCTCGTCGTGCCGGAAAATTACGCGTCGGCATGGAGTCGGTCTCTCGAGCAGGTCTCAGTGAAGACGGCGAATCGTTTATAATCGCGGCCAATGATCTTTCGGAACGGTCGCAAAAACTCTATCAAGAGCGTCTAGGACCCTGGTCCGGCGCTGAATTGGCTAGAGCCATTGGTTTGGATCGAGTGGGTGTGCTTGCGATTGAGCCTTCA